>JAAZOZ010000277.1 GCA_012797505.1 Smithella sp.
CGGGCAAACAAAAATCTTCGAAATATTCAGGTATTGGATGGAAAAAATTCCCCTGTCCGTGGCCATCATCACGAAAAACGAAGAAGAAAACCTTCGCGGCTGTCTGCAAAGCGTCGCCTTTGCCGCCCAGATCGTCGTGGTCGATAACGAAAGCACAGACGCGACGCCCGCGATCGCCGCGGAGTTCGGATGCGACTTTTACACCGAATCCTGGCGCGGGTTCGGCCCGCAAAAACAGATTGCCGTTGACCGGTGCAGCGGGCCCTGGGTGCTTGTGCTGGACGCCGACGAGCGGATTCCGCCCGAAACGGCCGATGTGATCCGGAAAATTGTGACCGGACCGGGGACGCGGGCCAACGGCTTCAGCTTTCCGCGCAAGAATTTTTTTGCCGGCCGCTGGATCCGGCATGCGGGCTGGTGGCCCGACCGCGTTGTCCGTCTTTTCCGCCGGCAGTCTGGAAGAATGACCCCGGCCGCCGTCCATGAAGCCGTGGAAGTGGACGGCCCGATAGTCGAGCTTTCCGTTCCCATCGAGCATTATACAGAAAGCAGCCTCGGCAGGATACTGCGGAAAATCGACAAGTACTCGACGCTGGGCGCCGGGGAGGCCTTTGCCGCAGGAAAGCGATCGTCGTCCGCGGGCGCTTTTTTTCGCGCGTTTCTGACCTTTCTGCAGGGATATGTTTTGCGCTTGGGATTTTTGGACGGGCGTCAGGGCCTCACGCTGGCCGTCACCGATTCGGTCAACAAATATTTCAAGTACGCCAAACTGAGCGAGCTGGAAATGACGGGCCGCGACGGAGCGCGCAATCCATCGTCCGGCCTTCAGGGTAAGTAAAATTCAACAATGGATATTTCCTTTATCATCGTCAACTGGAACACCAGAGACCTTTTGCGGGGCTGTCTGGATTCCATCGCCATAACCGTCAAAATTCCGACGTATGAAATCATCGTCGTGGACAACGCTTCTTCGGACGGATCGACGGACATGCTGGCGCGGGAATATCCTTCCGTTCAGGTCATCGCCAACGCGGAAAACCGCGGGTTCGGCGCGGCCAACAACCAGGCCTTTGCCGTCATGAAGGGCAGGTACGCGCTGCTGATCAACACGGACGCCGTTCTGACCGAAGGCGCGGTGGAGAAGCTGTGGCGCTTTGCCGAAGCGCATCCCCGCGCCGCGATTGTCTGCGGCCAGCTCCTCAATGCCGACGGCAGCAAACAAAATTCCATCGCCGCTTTCCCCACGCTGCTTTCGCTTTGCCTGAACACGTCATTGCTGGAATATCTTTTTCCCGGTCGCTATCCCAGTAAGCGCTACGAACACAGAGAGCCGCTGGAAGTCGAATCCGCCATCGGCGCCTGCATGATGGTGCGCGGTCAGGCGTTGAAGGAAGTTTCTTTTTTCGATGAGCGTTACTTTTTCTTTTTTGAAGAGACGGACCTTGCCTACGCGATGAAGCGGGCGGGGTGGGCTGTTTATCAGGTGCCCGACGCGCACATCTATCATTTTCAGGGGCAGAGCATCGGCCACAACACCCAATCCCGGATCGAGTTTTACCGGTCGCGCTACCAGTTTCTGCGCAAATGGCACGGCACAGCGTATTATCACGCCGCCGCCGCCGTTGTTTTTGTGAGGCTGATCGCAGATGCCCTGCTCAATGCCGCAGGCGTTCTGGTCACACTGGGACTGGCCGCCGGCATCCGGCGTAAACTGATTGTTTACCTCCGGATCATCCGCTGGCACTTCGAAAAGAAAGTGATGAGTGAAAAGTGACCTGTAGGGAACGGTTTGAAACCGTTCCCTACAGGTCAAGGGTAATGGGCAATGGCTGTAGGGCGTGGTCCCCGAACGCGCCGCAAGGTGGATGGCGTCCCTCGACAAGCTCGGGACGACATGATTGATTGTCATGGTGAGCTTGTCGAGTGGTGAGTATGTCGAGTGGTGAGTATGTCGAACCATGACAGAAAAGCAACGAGAGATGTAGTGCGGGTCTTCAGACCCGCTTCATGCAACTGTAGGGAACGGCTTGTGACCTTTAGGTTATCGCGACCGTTCTCTACAATGCGGCAAATGGAGCAACTTTAAACTTTAGCAAAATGCGAAGGCTGTTCTTGGGGCGGCAAGGTCTCGGCCACACCGTAAGCCATTGACAATGCGAAGGATGTTCTATATGCATCGGTTCCCGTCGGCGATGGGCATGTAACCGACAGAGCGGAGCTGTATCCGGGCAAAATGAGTGATGAGCAATGAGTGGAAATTGAAAAGTAAAAAACGGAAAAAATAGATTGCACAAAACAGGTCTTCTTCACTTTTCCCTCATCACTTTCCACTTTCTTTGGAGATAACCCATGAATGAGATTTACACGATCTTAAAATCTTTAGTTGATCCCATTTGCATCATTTTTATTCTTCTTGTCATTTCCTTTTTTGTCGTTCTTCGATCCTCCAAGAAAAAAGGCGGAGCCCTGCTTTTATTGCTGGCCATCGTCCTGCTTTACGGCTTCAGCATCGAGCCCGTATCCAGCTACCTGAGCTGGAAGCTGGAGAAAGACTATATTCAAAATCCGGCCTCGTCGAAGAAACCGCTGGATGTTGTCGTCGTTCTGGGCGGCGGCGCTTACGATATTCAGGCGCTTTCCGAAACGTTTCCGGCGCCGGAAACCGCTGCCCGTTTGATTGCCGCCGTCCAGGCCTTTAAGGCATCCAATGCGCGGTATCTTGTCTGCTCCGGGAAGGGTGACCGGAAAACCTCCGAAGCGGCGATGATGGCCCGATTGGCCGAAGGCCTGGGCGTTGCCGGAGAAAAAATCCGCCTTGATGAAAAATCGGAAAACACTTGGCAGCACGCCGTCCAACTCGACAGAATGTTTGCCGATAAAAACATCCGGATCGGATTGGTGACCGGCGCGTATCACATGAAACGGAGCGAAATCGAATTTCGAAAGTATTTCAAAAACGTGACGCCCCTGCCTGCCCGCTACCTGTACAGATCGCCTTCGGGAACGGCCGCGGTCCGCTACATTCCGCAGTCGGTAAGGCTTTTCGACGACGCTCTTATTTTGAAGGAGTTCGTCGGCCGGCTGTGGTACAGTATAAAGACATGAATCCGCAGCTTAAAAACCCAAAATTCTATCTGATGATCGTTTCGGACGTCTGTCTCTTTGCGGCCGCGCTTTATCTGTCCTACTTGATCCGCTTTGAATTTACTTTAGAAAGCTTTTATGCGGC
>JAAZOZ010000278.1 GCA_012797505.1 Smithella sp.
GGAAAGGTTTCGAACCGTTCCCTACAACCATTTACCTTGGGCGGCGCGTTCGGGGACGCGCCCTACAACCATCCACCAGTTCTGCTATGAGATTTCCCCTATTGCCCCTCGCCTGTCTTTCCACTTTTCACTTTCCACTCGACGGAACGCTCACGAGCGTTCCCTACACTACCGCCCATGACACAAGGAACGGTTTGAAACCGTTCCCTACTCATCACTTTCCACTCATCGCTCATCACTCTTTAGAAACTCCGGATCAGCAATACCATATTGCCGCTGGCGAAGGCGATGTTGGCGAGAATCTGAGAGATATCCCGGAATTCCCGCAGCCAGGCGACACGTTCAAAGTTCTCCGGCACGGCGACCACATCGCCCGGCTCGATGGTATAGACGTCCGCGTCGGAAAACGCCGCCAGTTCGTGGCGGTCTTTTTTATCGTTCCAGCCGACAAATCCGTTGTAGGCCTTGCGGGCGCTGCCGTCCACCTTCAGCACGTAAACATTGTCCTTGTCCGCGTAGCGGGTGTAGCCGCCGCTCATGTCGATGTAGTCCCGGTATTCCTTTCTCTCCGAATACACATGCGCGCCGGAGCTCATCACGGCGCCGACCACGCCGACCACACTGGTCTTTTCCGGAATCATCAGGGTATCGCCGTCCTCGATTTCAACATCATACTCGCTGCCCTTGAGCAGGCGCAAATGCGCAAGTTTGATCGTCATTCGGCCCATGGCCTTGGATTTTCTCATCGCATCGATGAACTGCTTTTTCTGCTCCATCTCGGCTTTTTTGGCCGCGACCTCCTCCGCGCTGAGAGCGGTCGCAACACCGGCGGCGCCCTGCGACAGCAGCTCCTTTTCCAGGCGATCCGTGATCTCCTCGATGCTTTTCTGCTGCATCTGCCTTACTTTTTCCCGCGTGAAGACCGCGCCGCGCAGATACGCCTCATCCGTGTAGCCGCCGGCCCGCGCAATGACGGAAGACAGCCTTTCGCCCTTCGACAGCATATAGCGGCCGGGAAACTTCACCTGGCCTGCGAGCGTCACATAACGCTCCTGACGCCAGTCAACTATTCTCTTGACAAAAACGCGGTCATAGGGATGAAGCTCGACGTTATGCGCTGTATCTCCGGCCAGCGCCTTGCGCAGGTTGATATTCCTGACGCTGATTTTGGCGGTCTTGCCGTCTTCCACCCGCATGGTGGCAATTTCCGCATCGTCCAGATAAACCGCTTCCGTGACGTTTCCGGCGGCAAAAACCAGGTCTCTAACCGTCATTTTTTCCGCCAGCCGATACGTTCCCGGCTTATGAACATCGCCGTCAATACTGACCGTTTTTTCAAAAATCTTTTCCCGAACGGAATGAACGACCAGGCGATCCAGATCCTTTAAAAGCAAATTATTT
Source organism: Smithella sp. (assembly GCA_012797505.1). Taxonomy (GTDB): domain Bacteria; phylum Desulfobacterota; class Syntrophia; order Syntrophales; family Smithellaceae; genus UBA8904. The sequence continues at coordinate 1,402 of JAAZOZ010000278.1, forward strand.
TCAGGATCTTTAGCCAGGGCCTTGCCCAGATCAATTTCCCGCAACGTTACTTCTTTTGTGCGCCAGTCGGTGCGATACAGCTCGGCGCGATTGTAATACGTGTCGCGGGTAACACCGCCTGCCTTGAAAACAAGATCCGACACGCGCATCGACTCCGTAAGCTGTGTTTGGAGAGGATTCTTGATTTCTCCAACAACGGAAACAACTTCCCTCCATCTTTCCTCCCAGATGGAATGGATCACAATCCGGTCTTCATCCTTCAGCAGAACATTATCGCCGACATCACCCGCCAGAGCATTGGCCACGTTGAAATAAATCGTCTTGTATTCTCTCTGTTGATTGACGCGAACAATTTCTCCCTTTTTCAAATAGGCTTCCTTGGTCAGATCGCCGGCGGCCAAAATAGCGTCTTTGACGGTAAAATTATCCGGCAGATCAAAACGTCCGCCCTTGCGCACCTCGCCGCTAATGGAAAAGTGAGGCTTTTCTTGAAAAAACCATTTACTGAATATATATATCTGATCCTGGGGCATCAAAGCGATATTCTGCGCGGGATCATGATCGAAAATTAATTTTCCCAGATTGAAGGGCACCAGCGCAGCCTCCATCGAAGGCGGCGTCAGACGCCGAATCAGCGCGTAGTCATAATGCGTCTCCGGCAGCAATTCATCCGGCCGGGAAAGTATATCCCTGATCGTCATACCCGGTTTGTATTCGTATTTGCCCGGCCTTTTCACATTGCCGTTGATATAAACGGCATTGACATTAGCGTCAACAATGGAGAAAATTTTCACCAGATCTGCGTCCTGAAGCTGAAATTGAGACGCATGTTCCAGATTTTTGTCGTTAATATCCACGACAACATGCTTTTCACCCTTGATAATTCTCTCCACCTGAATTTGCTGCGTGTAAGCAGTGGGGATAATTCCCCCCGCGTTTTCAATCACCGTATGGAGATCATGTTTGTCTTTGAGCTCATAAATCGCCGGCCGTTTCACATTGCCGGCAATGCCGACGAGAGGGCCGGCTACCGGCACAAAAATCACGTCCCCGGACTGGAGGATGACGTCCTTGGACTTGTCGCCTTTCAGCAAAAGATCGTAGAGGTCGAACGTGGTTACCAGCTTGTTGTTGCGCCGCAGCTGAACACGCCGCATCGAGCCGATATTGGATGCTCCGCCCACCATCACCAGCGCGTCCGTAATCGTAGCGAAAGAGCCGATCGTGTAAGCGCCCGGTTTGCGGACATCACCCAGCACAAAGACGGAAATCGTCTTCAGCGCGCCCATGGAAACGTCGATATTCGTCCCCACAATCTGCTCGGCCTGCGTGATCAGATGCTTGGACATCTCCTCAAAAGTCATTCCGGCGACGAACATCGGCCCCACCTGCGGAATCGTGATCTTGCCGTCCCGATCCACCGTCAGGTTGTACTGGGCGTTGAGGCGCCCCCATAGCAAAAGTTTGACCTCATCCCCCGGCCCGATTACATACTTCAACGGAACGGGAATGTCCTTGCGGTCGGTCACTACACGAACCGCCGATTCCCGAAAGAAATCAGATCCAAACAGTTGCAAACTAAGAGAAACATCCTGATATTTGCCAACCCGGCGTGAACGATCAAACAGACCGTTTTCCACCGCTTCCTCGCCGATGATCGTTTTTTCTTCCCAGGGCAGATTTTTCTTTTCAATCTTTTCTGCGCCCTTTTCCTTAGCGTCATCCGAAGCCTTTTCAATCGGTTTTTCCGGCGCTTTTTCCGCGGCTTTTTCCTTCTGTTCCAGCATCTGCTTGCCTTTTTCGATTTCGGTAGGAGAAACACCTTGGAATTCCGGACGGCCTTTCAAAGCATCGACCGCTTGCGGCGTGACCTTGCCGCCCGTTTTTCCCAGTTCGCCCTGGATGGCCTGCTGCTGCGCAGGAGAAAGGCTTTGATACGCCGCCGCCTGCCCTGGCGTCATCTGTGGAAGACCGGCCGCCGGAGAAGCGGACTGCGCCGGGGCAACGGAAGGCTGCGGAGACACAGATGGCGCTGGAGTTGCGGACTGCGCCGGCGCCGCCGCGCTTCCCGCCTGCTGTGCCTGGACATAAACAGCAGCCTGCAAAACAAACAACATCATTACCGCGATGATTGCTGATATTTTTTTAAACAACGTAACCCCTCCGAATTAAAATTAGGGAATCTTAGTGACAGCACCCTGCTATCTTTGCCGGTAGGGAACGGTTTGAAACTGTTCCCTACA
>JAAZOZ010000029.1 GCA_012797505.1 Smithella sp.
CGCTTGAAGAACCACGGAAGAATGCTTCCGGATGGCTTCTTTCAACTCCGGCAGAATCTCATCAATGGGGCAGGATGTCAAAATACGTCCGTTCTTCAGATCCTTCTGCATGCCGCAAAGTATAGGGAAGGCGGGCGATCATGTCAATACAAACCGGATTTCCCCGATGGATATGACCGGATGCTCCACCCGATACGCGACATCATTAACTTGTCCGGGGCGCGAAGCTCTTATACGATTCGTCAATGGGCGGCATCTTGACGCATTCGGCGATGGTCGGCAACTTGCCGTAAACGGAATCATCTTGCCAGCCGTCCATGTTGGCGGCGCGACGGGCCGCCGCCTGAAGCTTTTTCCAGTTGGCGCTGCCGTAAAGAAACATTTCCTGAGCGGCCATCGATCCTTCGCCGTGAATGGTATCAACCTGCCAGTGATTTCCGGTGATGTCCTTGATCAGTCTTAAAATGCGCAGACGGTCTTCAGTGGAAACGCCGTCTTTGGCCGCCAGATATTTGTCGATAAACGGCTGGATTTCCGGATTGTTCCAGTCGCGAAACGCCGGGACGGTGGTGGTGAGTCCGCCGCCGATGTCCTGCATGTGCTGGCACATGGTGTGGAAGTTGCTGGCATACGTCCACTTGGAGGCGTTGATCGCCATGCGGTTGGGCATCATGACATCCATGCCGAACTCAGTGATCGGGTCAAGGCAGGCCTGCCTGGCCAGCATCTGGACGGTTTCCGTGATATAGGCCATCCAGGCCAGCTTCTTGCGCACATGGGGAATATTCTGGACGCCGTTGTATTCAGCAATGAGACTCGCCGCGCCCGTCATCAGCTCCAGCGTCCACGTCATCTTGCAGGTGCCGAACAGACGGTGATAGCTGGCGAAGGCATACGTCAGAATCTGGGAGTACTGCCATTCGCCGCACATAAAAACCCGCTCCCAGGGTACAAACACATCGTCAAAAACGATCAGGGATTCCGAAGGCTGGAGGTGATCGGAAGCGGGATAATCGAATTCGCATTCTTCTCCGTACGTCCGCACATTCGGCTCCACGCCCAGAAGTTTGACGCCTTTTGCGGCAACCGGCACCGCAAAACCCAGCGCGTAGTCCTTGTCCGCTTCGCCGTGGGTCCGGCAGGGCAGACACAAAAGCTCGTTGGCGCAGGGAGACGCGCTGATATGGACTTTGGCGCCCCGCACGACAATGCCGTCTTTCTGCCGGTCGACGATTCTCAGGTAAAAATCCTTGTGCTGTTTCTGCTGCGAGGGGTGAAGACTGCGGTCTCCCTTGACATCCGTGATGGCGCCGGTCAGGGCAAGGTCGTTTTTTTGGAGGTAGCGGCGATAATTTTCGACGCGTTCGACATAATGGGCGCCGAGTTTCTTATCCATCACCTCGGCGGCCACACTGAAGGAAGCCAGGGCATCCGCGCCCATGCAGTGCACAAGCACGCCGCCGCCCGACCGCATGCCGACCATGTAGCATTCGCGCCTGCGCAGCATGTCCTGCGGTGTCTTCGGAGAGGTGAGCAGAAAATGGATGTCCTCGCCGTCTGCATCCTTTGTGACAAACAATTCCCGGTAATCCGGATGATTCGGCAAAACGTAATCCATCGCAGCCATCCGGACAATCGTGCTGATCGACGGATGGGTCCGGACATCTTTTACCTTTTCGCCCAGGCACCAGACTTCCCGGCCGTCATTCAAACTTTCCAGATATTGCTCCACGGTCTTGATCATGATCCCCTCTCCTTATCTATTTTTATCTCCAGAATAAATTGCAGGAAGGATATCAGGAAAAACATTAATAATAAACAATTTAATGACCCCTTTCCTTGCAAGAAATTTTTTGCAGGGATTTAGCCTTGAAAAGCTACAGGAGAATGACGATGTGAAATCTTTTTTCGCTGATCACGAAATCCTTCAATGCGCGCAAGATTCAGGATTTACTTTTCGCCTGTCCTGTGGCTATAGAATCCGCCAAGAATTCTGTTGGAGAGAGTGTTGCCGCAGATGAGCCTGACAACCATATTTCTTCTGGCGGTCGGTCTGGGCGTGGACGCGTTTTCCGTGGCGATCGGCATCGGTGCGGCCCATCATAAAAAGGACTGGGCGCCGGTTTTGCGTCTGTCCTTTGCGTTCGGCCTCTTTCAGTTTGTGATGCCGTTAATCGGCTGGCTGGCCGGTTCGACCGTGGTCGGACTGATCCGGTCCTTCGATCACTGGATTGCTTTCGCGCTTTTGGCGGCGGTCGGCGGGAAAATGATCCGGGAAGGATTTGAAGCGGAAAGCGATGAGGAAAAAGAGGATCAGACGCACGGCTGGACGCTTTTTCTGCTTTCGATGGCCACCAGCATCGATGCGCTGGCGGTGGGATTCAGTTTCTCTCTTCTGAAGACGCCCATTCTGTTTCCGTCGGCGGTGATCGGTGTGGTTTGCTTCATGATGACGGCGGTTGGGATGGCATTCGGGAAAACGCTCGCAAAAATCTTCGGCAAAAAAGTGGAAATTGCGGGAGGACTGGTCCTGATCGGCATCGGTGTGAAGATATTGATCGAACATATGAGGTGAAGGCTGAAGGCTGAAGACCGAAGGCCTATACGAGGTTTTTTATGTATTATCAAATCCTGAAGGCGGCAAGCGACGAAATCGGATGGGTGTGGAAGGGGGCCGGAAAGCAGGTCCGGCTGGAAAGGATTTATCTTCCGGGCAGGGAAAAGATGATCCAGAGAATCCTCCGGGATTTTCCCGCTGTCGGGAAAAGGCCGCGCAAAATATCCGGCGGTCTGGATCGTCTGATGGTTGATTTGTGCCTTGGGAAAGAACGGCGCGTGGATCTATCGTTGCTGAATTTATCCGGGTTGACGAAATTCTCGGCGCGGGTGTTAAAGGAAACGCTCGGCATCCCCCGCGGGAAAGTCTGTGCCTATTCGGGTCTGGCGGAAAGGGCCGGTTTTCCACGCGCGGCCCGGGCGGTGGGTTCCGTGATGGCGAACAATCCTTTTCCGCTTGCCATTCCCTGCCATCGCGTGATTCGGGCCGACGGGACGACCGGTCATTTTGGCGGCGGCGCCGACATGAAAAAGCGCCTGCTGGAACGGGAAGGAATTCCGTTTGACGCGGCCGGAAGAGTGCCTCCGGCCTATCGCGTAGCGCTGGGATCGCCGCGGCGGGCAAATGGGCGCTCCTGAATCTTCCATTTTCAACGACGGCAATCGGAGGGGACATTCATGAAACCGGGAACCATCCATCCTTCCGTCATGACCATGAAGATTAGAATTCTGCTATTCTTCCTGATCATCGCCGCTTTTCTCTTCACGGCGTCCAACCTTCAGGCCGGGCCGGCCGCTTTGGACGAACGTCCCCGGATCGGTCTGGTGCTGAGCGGCGGCGGCGCACGGGGGCTGGCGCACGTGGGTGTGATTCAGGTTCTGGAGGAAATGAAAATTCCGATTTCCTGCATCGCGGGAACCAGCATGGGGGCGATTGTCGGCGGAATTTACGCCTCCGGCATGTCGCCTGCCGAACTGGAAAAGTTCATTACCAGCATGCAGTGGAATGAAGCCTTCAAAGATAAGCCGGATGCGAGCGAAATGACCTTCCGCCGGAAGAGGGACGCTGCCGACTTTCTGATCGACCTCGATCTGGGTTTCAAAGACGGAGAATTTACCATGCCCAGAGGAGTGCTTCAGGGGCAGAATCTGAACCTGATTCTGAAATCCATGCTGATTCACACGGAGGGCATTGATGATTTTAACCGGCTGAACATTCCGTTTCGGGCCGTGGCCGCGGATATCGAAACCGGCGACGCCGTCATTCTGGAAAAAGGGGAGCTGGTGAAGGCGCTTCGCGCCAGTATGTCCATTCCCGCGCTGTTCGCCCCGGTGGAAATGGACGGCAGGCTTCTGGTGGACGGCGGCATTGCCAACAATCTGCCGATCGATATCGCACGGCGGATGGGCGCGGATGTCGTGATTGTCGTGGACATCAGCACGGAGCTGAGCCGCCGTGATCAGTTGGCAACCTCCGTGGCCATCACCTCTCAGCTGACCTCCATCATGGTTCAGCGCAACACCCAGGCGCAGATTCGCACCATGCGGGAAGGGGACATCCTGATTCGTCCGGAGATGGGCGCCATCGGCAGTAGTGATTTCTTCAAGGCGGCGGACGCCGTCGCCGCCGGACGGAAGAAAGCCGGGGAGATGAAACCCGAGCTCGCGCATCTGGCCGTGAAGGAAGAGGAATTTCTCGCCTATCTGCAGGCGCAGCGGAAAAAAGAACAGCCGCTGCCGGTGATCGACGTTGTGGAGGTGGACAACAAGTCGTCGTTGCCAGACGCGCTGATTGCCGCGCACGTGGACATCAAACCGGGTGAGCCCCTAAGCATGCCCGACTTGAAGAAAAATATCGACCGGGTTTACGGCATCGATACCTTTGAACGCGTGGACTTCCACGTTCGGAAAAAAGACAAGTCCACGGCGATTGTCATCGAACCTTTCGATAAGGCATGGGGGCCGAATTATTTCCGGTTCGGCCTTGGCCTGGAGGACAACTTCAAGGGATCCGGCAGTTACGCCCTGACGGCGCAGTTTACCAAGACGGCCCTGAACCGTCTGGCGGGAGAATGGCGCAGCGAAGTGAGAATCGGCGAGAACCCGCGCATCTATGCCGAACTTTACCAGCCGCTGGACGATTCCCTCAGTTATTTTGCCGTGGCCAATGCCGCCTACCTCATGCGCAACATCAACACCTACAACGATAAGGGCGAGATCCTGACGCAGTACCGCGTTCAGTCCGCTCAATTCGGTTTGGGAGCAGGCCGTCAATTCGGCAATTGGGGTGAAGTGCGTGTGGGACTTCACCGGGAGCACGGTAACGTGAAGATTGCCATCGGCGACCCCAGTGTGCCGGAAAATATCTATAACCGCGGCAGCGTTCAGGCTTCCGTCGCGTACAGCAGGCTGGACAATTATATTTTCCCGCTCAGGGGAACGGACGCCAGCCTGCTGTGGAGTTACAACCTGAAGGCGTTGGGTTCGGACATTGATGAACAGGCCCTGGGATTGAGCTGGATGACCGCCTTCACCTGGGGGAAGTACACCTTTATCCCCGCGCTCGATATCAAAACCATGCTGGATGACGACAACATGGATGTGCAGGACACGTTTCCGCTGGGCGGCTTCCTGAATCTGTCCGGCTTTTCCACCAATGAAATCTACGGACGCCATACCGGCCTGGCCCGGCTGGTGGCCTACCGGGAAATCGGCTCTGCGGGCATGGGCGCGCTGAAGATGCCCCTGTACATCGGCCTGTCGGCGGAGGCGGGCAATGTCTGGAACAAACGGTCGGACATCAATTTCGAGTCCCTGATTCTGGCGGGGAGCATTTTTCTGGGAATCAAAACGTACCTCGGGCCGGTTTACCTGGCCTATGGCCAGGCCCAGCGGGACCATTCGTCCATTTATCTCAATGTGGGCCAGCGGTTTTAAACGGCGTGAGACTCACTTGCTGAATTTACAAAGGAGGAAAACCGAATGCTTTTTAAAATCAAAACGGTTGTATTTGCAGTGGTCGTATCCGTGTTTCTAGCTTTTTCCGTTGCCGGGGCCTGCACCGGTCTGACGTTCACCGTTGGGGATGCGCGCGGAGACTTGTACGCTTTTCATGCGCGAACGATGGAGTTCGGGCCGGATGTGACCGGCTGGCGTCTGATTTCCGTTCCCAGGGGCTATTCCTTCAAAAGCTGCAAGATGGGCATTTGCGGAGACGGCGTTGCGGGGTTTGAGTGGAAGGCGCGATATCAGCACGTGGGCATGAGTCCGGCCCGGCCGGGACTGCCCGTTCTGGACGAGGTCGCGGACGGCATCAATGAGAAGGGACTGGCCTGTGGATGTTTCTATCACATGGGGTACGAGGAGTACAACGACAAACCCCGAAGCGACAAAGCGATTGCCAATACGGATTTCGTATCCTGGGTGCTGAGCAATTTCGCCACCGTGCGGGAGGTTCGCGACGCCCTGGAGCAGGGCAGGGTGGATGTCGCCCAGTTCACCTTAAAGATCAAAGGCAAACTTCTGTGCGAGCCGGGCACCTGCCCGCAGGCCCACTATGCCGTGTCGGACGAAACGGGATCTTCCATTGTCGTCGAGTTCAAGGCGGGAAAGGCAAAAATCTTCGACAGTGTCGGCGTCATCACCAACAATCCCGAGTATGACTGGCATACGACCAATCTGAAGAATTATATCGGGCTGCAGACGTTAAGCAGAGACAGCGCCGTCTTCAACGGCAGAACTTACGACAAACTGGGAAACGGAACCGGTTCCATCGGATTGCCGGGCGACTTCACGCCGCCGTCGCGGTTTGTCCGGGCCATGTTTTTTCTGAATTCGGCCATGCCGAAGGTTCAGACGGGGCCGGATGAGGCGATCGGCAGGGCTTTTCGGATTCTGAACCAGTTCGATATTCCCGAGGGGTCGATCGTTGCGGCGTCTCCGACCGGAAAAGGCCAGATTCAGGATTCGACGATGTGGACGGCGTTGGCGGATCTGAAGCGCAAACGGTATTATTATCACACTCAGGCGAGCAGAACCGTGCGAATGGTTGAGCTGAACCGACAGCCGAAAAACGTTCTTTCGGTCCAGGACCTTCCCGCTGAGGAATTGATTCTTGACGTATCAAATAAGTTTACACCGGCCGGCAAAACCCGCTGAAAAAAAAGGGGAGGAGGATCCCTGCTTTCGTCAGGAATCCTCCGCCCCGGATCTGCCGACGGACTAGTTTTTTTTCAGAATTTTCCCCCTTAAACTCAGGACGATTTCGGTCAGGGGAATTTTTCGGTTTGCCGCTTCCATGCCTTTTCGGACGATCATGGGCATGCCCGAGCAGCAGGGTACTTCCATGACGGCCACCGTAACGCTTTTGATGTCCGCCGTCCGGAAAATGTCGGCAAACTTTTGAACGTATTCCTGTACATCGTCGAATTTCGGACAGCCCATCATCACCACCCTGCCTTTCAATAGATTCCGGTGCAGCGAGGGGAAGGCGACCGCCGTGCAGTCCGCGAGGACCAGCAGGTCGGCCCCTTTCAGAAAGGGGGCTCCCGCCGGGATCAGTTTAATCTGAATCGGCCAGTGGGAAAGCGCAGATTCTTCCTCGGCGCTTTCAAAATGTTTCGGCTTGTTGGCCGCTTCACAGGCGATGGGTTTGTCAAAAATCTGAATGTGCGCGGCGGGACATCCGCACGGCATTGTTTCCGGTTCTTTTTTTGACAGATGCCTCCGGACAGCCTCTTCGTCAAACGGAGAAGCTTTACGCTCAACGATTTTCAGCGCACCCGTCGGACATTCTCCGATGCAGGCGCCCAGACCGTCGCAGAATGTTTCCGAAACGACTTTGGCCTTGCCGTCGATGATTTGCAGGGCGCCCTCATCGCAGCCGGTCACGCATTGGCCGCACCCGTCGCACAGCTCTTCGTCGATTTCAATGATTTTTCGCAGTGTCTTTTTCATAACGTTAATTCCCTTTCATCATGGCTTCAACATCCGTCTTCGGATCCGCAATCGGTCTGATGTTGAAATTCTCCACCAGCGCCTTGAGGATGTTCGGCGAGGCAAAGGCGGGCAGCGTCGGCCCGAGGCGGATTCCCTTGACGCCCAGGTGCAGCAGGGCCAGCAGCACCGCCACGGCTTTCTGCTCATACCAGGCGATGTCAAAGGAAATCGGCAGTTCGTTGATGTCGTTCAAACCGAAAACCTCTTTGAGCTTCAACGCGATCACCGCCAGCGAATAGCAGTCGTTGCACTGCCCGGCATCCAGCACCCTGGGGATCCCGCCGATGTCGCCCAGCGTAAGCTTGTTGTAGCGGTACTTGGCGCAGCCGGCGGTGAGGATGACCGTGTCCGCGGGGAGTTCCCGGGCCACATCGGTGTAATAGCCGCGGGATTTATGCCGACCGTCGCATCCGGCCATGACGATAAAGCGCTTGATGGCTCCGGATTTTACCGCAGCCACAACCTTGTCGGCCAGGGCCAGCACCTGATGGTGCCCGAAACCCGTCACCAGCTCGCCCTTTTCCAGCTCTTTCGGCGGAGCGCATTTTTTTGCCAGTGCGATGATTTCAGAGAAGTCTTTTGCCCCGCCTTTTACTCTGTGCGGAATATGCTTCACTCCGGGATAACCGACAACGCTGGCGGTGAAGATCCTGCCTTTGTAGGAATCCTTCACCGGAATCATACAGTTGGTCGTCATGAGGATGGGGCCGCTGAAGGATTCGAACTCCTCGTTCTGTTTCCACCAGGCGTTTCCGTAATTTCCAACGAAGTGAGCGTATTTCTTGAAAGCGGGGTAGCTGTTGGCGGGCAGCATCTCGCCGTGTGTGTAAACATCCACGCCGGTTCCTTCCGTCTGCTGCAGCAGTTCGTCGAGATCCTTGAGGTCGTGGCCGGAAATCAGAATGCCCGGATTGCCCCGCACGCCGATGTTGACTTTGGAGATTTCGGGATTGCCGTACGTCGAGGTGTTGGCCTTGTCCAGCAGGGCCATGGCGTTGACGGCGCATTCGCCCGCCCGCAGGACCAGCGCGACCATCTCCTCCACGCTCAGATCTCTGGTGGTGGAGATCAGCGCTTCCCGGATGAAATCATGAATTTTTTCGTCCTCGAAGTCCAGCACGGCGGCGTGCTGGGCGTATGCGGAAATTCCCTTGAGGCCATAGAGCAGAAGCATACGCAGCGAGCGCACATCCTCATTTTTTGTGGAAAGAACGCCGACGCCGGCCGCTTTCTTTTTAAATTCCTCCACATGGTCGGAATGCCACACGGCAGCGTCATGCAGGTCGGCGGGCAATGCCGCGCCGCAGGCTGCCTGAAGTTCGCCGCGAAGCCGGAGCGCCTCCCGGATCATTCCGATGATCCGTTCGCTGTCGAAGTTGGCATTGGTGATCGTGGCAAAAAGCGCTTCCATGATGAAGCGTCCGTATTTGGGATTCAGCGGCCCTTTTTCTTTAGCCTTGTCGGCAGTGATGGCCATGCCGCTCAATAGATAAATCAGCAGGTCCTGCAGATTGGATGTTTCCTCGGTTTTGCCGCAGACGCCTCTGACGGCGCAGCCTTCATTCCTGACGGTTTCCTGGCACTGATAACAAAACATGGGACACCTCCTGTGAAGATTCACGATGATTTTCCGCAAAGATACTGAAAATCGTTCCGGACATCCTTGATTTATGTTAAGTAAAGAAAAAATTTTTTACCGGAAGGCGCAACGGATGAACAAAATTCGGAATATTCTGATCCAAAGCCAGCTTTTTGGAGGACTTCCGGATGAGCATCTTGCGGAGATCGAAAGAATAGCGGTTTCCCGGCACTACGCCAAGGGGCAGGTCGTTTTCCATGACGGCGATGAAGGCATCGGCTTTTATCTGGTGGTCGCGGGGATCGTCAATGTTTACAAGCTTTCCCCTGATGGAAAGGAGCAGATCCTGCACATCGTCCGGGAGGGCGACACCATCGGCGCGGTTCCGGTTTTTTCCGGGAAGTCTTTTCCCGCCAACGCCCGCGCAGTGACCAAATGCCATCTTCTGTTTTTCAACAGAGATGCGTTTATTCGTCTGATTACGCATCAGCCGTCCCTCACGATGAATATCCTGGCCTTGCTGGCCGCACGACTGCGGGAGTTTACCGTCCAGGTGGAAAATCTGTCGCTCAAGGAAATCCCCGGCCGTCTGGCGTCCTGTCTTCTGGGCCTCGCGCGGGAGCAGGGAAACCGGGATCGGGTCGAACTCAACATTTCCAAGCTGCAGTTGGCCAGCCTGCTGGGCACCGGACCGGAATCGCTTTCCCGGGCCCTGGGCAGCATGAAAAGCAGGAAGCTGATCGAGGAAAAAGGGTCCACGATCCGGCTGGTGAACCGGGCGCTGCTGGAAGAACTTGCCGAAAAAGGAAAAAACACACGGTAAAACGCTCCCCCTCCGGCGGATGTGCCCCGGAGGAAGTTTTTTTCGCGTTTTTTCCGATGCCGGCTTTGAATGTCGTCGGGCTATTTGGGCAGCCAGCCGAGCCCTTTGGCATGCAGGCTCTGAATATAAAGCCGGTCGGCGGTTTCCGTCACGCCGGTGGTTTCCGGATACGCGCCGTCCGGATCCTGCAGGTCGGCCACGACCCGGCCGTCTTCCGTGAAGGCGAACACATGCCCGTACGCTTTGGGAACCGGCCACAGGGACCGCGGCAGACGCAGGATAATCTTTCGAAGAAATGGTTTGCTCCCCATTTGATCCAGATCGGGATTACGCGGTTTGGCAAAGCCCAGCCATATTTTTCCGTTCTGCCCCCGCATCAGATTGTCGGGAAAGCCGGGAAGATTGTCAAAAACAATCTTGGCCTGATCGCCGCCCGCCGCGATGTCCAGTTCCTTTGCATTTACGGAGATTTTCCAGACCCGGTATTTTCCCGTCTCGTTCACGAAAAGGTGCTGCTCGTCCTGGCTTAAGGCCAGGCCGTTGGCAAAGCAAAATCCTTTGGCGACAACGTGGGTGGATTTTTGCGCCGGATCATAGGCCAGGACTCGTCCGGTGGAGGACATCTCCATGATGTCGAGGAGGCTGGCTTCAAACGGTCCGCCCCATTCCCCGGGGGAAAAGCGCCTTGACGCATCGCTCAGATAGATCACGCCGGACCGGGCCACCACCACCGCGTCGGCATAGCGGATCGGGCTGCCGTTGACCGAACGGGTCAGAAGGGTGATCTGTCTTTGAGGGCTGACGGACAGCAGTCCCCGGATTGCGTCCGCGGCAATCAGATTCCCCGCTGCGTCAAAATCAAATCCCAGCACGCGACCGCCGGTGCGGATGAAAACCTCCCGTCCGCTGCCGTCCGGATTCATGCGCAGAATGTTTCCGCTTGCTACGGAGACGTACAGTTTTCCGTCCTTTCCGAGGACGATGTGTTCGGGGCCCTCTTCGGCGCCGAGGTCGATGAGGTTCAGATGGGACAATCCGGTGTTGACCGCGTGCGGTCCGGTATATCCGGCCGCCGCCGGCGCATTCCAGGCGACCGGCTCGATCGGCACGGGCCAGAAAAGGAAATACCCCGCGAGGATCACCAAAAGCGAGGCAATCGAAAAAAATATTTTTTTCATCAGGACCTCCTTCCGATAATACTTGTGTGACCGGTTGAATGATCAATAGGGTTAAAACGAAACTGCCGCGCCGCTCGGAGTCTTGGCAATGTCTTTGCAAAAGAAACGGGAATCAAAATGTTCAGCGTTCTCTCGGGTAGAATCCCATGGTCAACTCGTATACGCCTGACGAGAGCTGCTTTTCCATTTGAAAATTCATTCGTTCGAAAAGGCGGAGCATGGCTTTGTTTTCCGCCAGCACCGTGGCGGAAAATCCCAGCAGCCCGTCCCTTTTTGCGATTTCGGTGAGGTAATCGAGGAGCACGATGCCGATGCCGCGGTTCTGCCAGGCGTCGCCCACCAGGAAGGAGGCCGCGGCCGTGTGGGTGTCCGTGTCGATGATGTACTGACCCATGCCCACAATCTCTTCCATGCCCTGCCGCTCCTGGATGGCGAGCATCAGTATTTCTTTCGAGTAATCGATGATCACGTACTTTTGAAGGATGTTATGAGGCATGTGGACCATGTTGGTGAAAAAGCGCGTGTAGATGCTCTTGTCCGACAGCGAGTAGAGAAAGGCCTTGATGATTCCCTCGTCGCTGATTTTGACGGGGCGAAGGAAAAGCGGAAGGCCGGTCCGCGTGGAGCGGTAGGTTTCCAGATGCTCGGGATACACGCCCGTTGTTCCGGGGATAAACGCCTGGTCGCGGTAGATGAGGCCCCGCTCGCGCGCCTGTTCCACCAACCAGGGGCGGAATCTCGGGTGCGCGATGGAAATGAGAGCCATGGCGCGTTCCCTGATGTTTTTTCCGTGCAGGTAGGCCGTTCCGTATTCCGTGACCACATAATGGATGTCGCCGCGGGTGAGCGTGGCCGACGCGCCGGCGGAAAGGCAGGGGACGATGCGCGAGTGGGCCATGTCGACCGAGGTGGAGCGCAGGGCCAGAATGGACTTGCCGCCCGGCGCAAGCGCTGAGCCCCGCATGAAATCCGCCTGTCCTCCCACGCCGCTGTAAAAGATTCCGCCGATCGATTCCGCGGTAGACTGTCCCGTGAGATCGATTTCCAGCGCGGAGTTGATGGCGGTCATGTTGGTTTGCCGTCCGATGACAAAGAGGCTGTTGGTATAGTCGATCGGCCTGAACTCAAACGCCGGATTGTCATTCAGGTATTTGTAAGTGTCGCGGTTTCCCATGCAGAACGACGCGACGGTTTTTTTGCGGTCCAGGGATTTCTTCGCGTTGGTCACGACGCCTTTTTTCATGAGATCGATGATGCCGTCGGTGAGAAGCTCCGTGTGCACGCCCAAATCCCGCTTTCCCGAAAGATGGGCCAGAATGGCGTTGGGCATGGTTCCGTATCCCACCTGAATGGTGTCGCCGTCCTGCACGATGCGCGAGACATAGGTTCCGATCTTTTCGGTCACTTCGCCGGGTGGCTCGGGCGTGTATTCCAGGATGGGCTCGTCGTGGGGGAGGATGAAATCCACGTCGCGGATATCCACCATGGCATCGCCGCGAACGCGCGGCATGTGCCGGTTGACCTGCGCGATCACCAGCCGGGCCTGCTCCACGGCGGATTTGACGATGTCCACGCTCACGCCCAGGCTCATCAGGCCTTCTTCGTCCGGCTCTGAGAGCTGCACCAGTGCGACGTCGATGGTGATGATTCCGCGGCGAAAGAGGGAGGGGATTTCCGAAAGGAAGGTCGGCGTGTAGTCGGCCAGCCCTTCATTGACCATTTGTCGGGAACTGTCGCTGATAAAAAACGAATTATGGCGAAAGTTGATTTTGAACTTTTTGTTGGCGTAGGGCGCCACGCCAAGGGTCCAGATGTGAATGATCTGCGTTCCGTAAATGGTGTGGGGCGTGTTTTCTACGTAGCGGATGAGCGAGCCGAGCAGGTTCTGCGGTTCGCCGCACGCCGTGCCGATGAAGATGGAATTGCCGCGGCGGATGCATTTGAAAAGGTCTTTTTCAGGGACGAATTTTTCCGGGTAGCGCTTTTTGAATTTTTCAAGATGGTCTTCCCGCCCTGCAGGCATGGCCGTTCCCCCGTTGCTTTCCCGTCTCCAGGTCCTGCGGGACCGGCCGGCCTTGCGTTCGGCCGTTCGTTTCGCGCCCGGGATCGGCCTTTGCCGATTTGCCCAAAACACGATGAAATTACGGGAGAGCTTTCCTTTGCCCGGGAACTATAGAAAGTCCCGTTTTGTATGTCAAGAAGAACTTGACTCGTTTCCCGGTAAAAGCGGCGGCCGGATTTGAGGCGCTGTTCAGGAAGTGGGCCTGCGGGATTGTCTGTTGTATGGAAGTGAAAATCATGTTAGAAAAAAACCGGTCAATGAGTCCGGTATGAGAAAGGCAAAAGGAGGCGCTTGATGTTCCAGATTGTAAAATATGAAACATACAAGGATCAGCAGATTATCTTTAAAGAGGGAACATTTGGCGACTGGATGTATGTCATTGAAGAGGGGGCCGTGGAAATCTCCCGGATCGTTGATGGAAAAAAGATCGTTATCACCGTCCTGAAAGCGGGAGAAATCATCGGGGAGGTGGCCTATATTTCCAAAGAGGGGCGTTCCGCGACGGCAACCGCAGTGGGCAAAACAACGATCGGAGTGATCGACCGGGAATTTTTTGACAGAGAGTTCAATGGAATCTCCAGTGATTTCCAGATGATCCTGAAATCCATGGCCCAGCGCCTGAGAGAAACGACCCATCAACTGATGAAACTTCAAAACCAGGTCAAAAAACAGCAACCCCCCTTTACTGTTTGATCATTCCAGCAGGATTCCCGGCCTCATTGTAAAGCCGCGCAGGAAGTCAAAAACAGGCATTCTTTTCTTTCCGGCCAGCTGAACCTCTTTCAAAACAACATAGCCGTCGGAGGCCGCCACGGGCAATCCTTCGGGAGTGGCCGCGGCGACAAAACCGGGCGGTTCCTGCGGCGAACCCGGGCCTGCGGCGGCGGTAAAAATTTTCAGGTCCCGCCCCTCCAGGAGCGCATAGGCCGCGGGCGACGGATTCAGGCCGCGGATCAGATTAACAATGTCGCCTGCGGAATGACGCCAGCGAATTCTGCCGGTTTCCCGGTTCAGGCGGGGGGCGAAGGTTGCGCGGGAGGGATCCTGCTTTTGTCTTCGGGCGGCGCCGGAGACGACCTGATCAATCGTTCGAACGAGCAGCGCCGCGCCCTGAAGAGCGAGCCGGTCATGCAGTTCACCGTAAGTCTCCATTCGGCCGATGGGCGTTTGCTCCTGGGTCAGGATATCGCCGGAATCCATTCCTTCATCCATCAGCATAATGGTTACGCCGGTTTGTTTTTCACCCCGAATGATGCTCCAGTTGATCGGCGCCGCTCCCCGGTAGGCGGGCAGAAGGGAAGGGTGAATGTTCAGGCAACCGAGCGGTGGGAAGTCAAGGACGGCTTTGGGCAGAATCTGTCCGAAAGCCGCCACAACCACCAGATCCGGGCGGGCTGTGCCCAGGACTTCCAGAAAAGACGGGTCTTTCACGCTTGCCGGCTGCAAAACCGTGAGGCCGAATTTTTGCGCCATTTGCTTCACGGGCGGAACGGTTTCCTTTTTTCCCCTTCCCGCAGGGCGGTCCGGCTGGGTGACGACCGCGGCGATCGGGTAGCCGCTGCCGTAAAGCATTTCCAGCGCCGGCAGAGCAAAAGCCGGAGTGCCCATGAAGAGAATGCGAGGTTTTGTCGCCATGTCGGGTCCTTGTTGTTTTCGTGATCCTATATGGAATTGTGGGGTTTGTGTCAAGAATTACCCGTGACCGGCGGTTTTATGGCATTTTCCTGTTGTCAATTTTAATTTCATGCTTTATATTAAATTCAACGAAACAATTCTCATGACCAGTGGATCTTTCAAGAAAGGAGATGAAGCATGAAGACATACGCCATTAAGTATGTGGAGTTGGCCGAGCAGCATGCGGGAAGAATGGCCAAAAGATGGGCAATGGACGTCCAAAACAATGTCCGGACGAAAAGATACAAAAACCTGGATGAAGAAAGCATCATTAATCAGGGCGTCAAGTTCTACCACAATTTCAGTAAAATGTTTGCCGAGGAAAAAATCAGCGAAGCCACCCTGAAATATTTTCGTACGTATGCCCAGGAAAGTTTTGCCATGGGGATTCCCATGGATGAGGCGGTCTATGCATTGATTCTTTTAAGAAGACATACCTGGCTTTATGCGGAGTTCCAGACCATCTTCAGCTCCGGCATCGATCAGCGGCAAGCCCTGGATACCCTGAGCCGAACGATCCTGATTTTTGACTACGCGATTTATGAAGTGACCAAGGAATATCAGGCATTGATGAAAAAGGGAAAAGACAAAAAATAACACGCCCCCTTACCCGTAAAGGATGCAAGAGAGGAGAAAGGATTATGGTAGAATATATTAAGCTGCTGGATGTGCTGGAAGCCAATATTGATGAAATCGCGGCGCACTGGGCCGCTGATGTCAAGAAAAATAAACGAACGGTTCATTATAAGGACATTCCCGATGAGAAGCTTGAACTGCAGGCCATTAAATTCTACAGCCAGCTGCGGAATATGATCGTTGCCCCCAACCGTCTGGACAAAGCGCAGGAATTCTTCATGCACTACGCGAGAACCTGCTACGAAATGGGTGTTCCACTGCATGAATCCATCTACGCCCTGAACATGATGCGCCGCCATATGTGGCTCTACGCGGAGTTTCAGGCGATTTTTATCAACGCCATCGAGCATAATCAGGCCATCGACTCCGTGATGCGGGTTATGCTGCTTATCGATTACGCGGTGTATGAAATCACACAATACTATCAGGATCGCATTCGGCTGGAGGCCAAACAGCAGAGTTAGCGTCCTGCGGGGCAGACTGATTTGAACGGACTCAACCGACGGCAGCGGATGTTTCGCTGCCGTTTTTGTGTGTTCCCTTCACATGAAATTTTCCGGGTCCACATCCACCGTGATTTTTACCGTGCTCGTGGCGTGCTTCTTCAGAAGCCGGGCGGCCAGGGAATGCATCCGCCGGTTGTCCCTTCCCTTGATCATCATCTGCTGGCGGTGCTCTCCCCGGATTTTCGCCAGCGGCGATTGGGCCGGGCCGATGATCTCCACGATGTTTTCAAGCCCGGCGCAAAGCGCCCGGGCGTCGCGTCCCAGCTCCCGCGCCGTTTCGTCAAGGGAGGCCTGCTTTGCCGAGGACAGGCGGAGGTTGATGATGTGTCCGAAGGGCGGGTACTTCAGCGCTTTCCGAAACTCGATTTCCTCTTCGTAAAAAGATAAATAGTTGTGGCCGCGCGCGTGACGCAGCGCGTAATGCGCGGGGTTGAAGGTCTGAATGATGACGCGCCCCGCCGTCCGTCCTCTTCCGCCCCGCCCCGCCACCTGCGTCAGCATTTGAAACGTTTTTTCCGCGGCGCGGAAGTCCGGCATATTCAGCGATGTATCGGCGGAGACAACGCCCACCAGGGTGATGGACGGAAAATCGTGCCCCTTGGCGACCATCTGCGTCCCCACCAGGATATCGATTTCGCCGCGTTCCAGCGCGGCCAGAATCTTTTCCTGCGACCCGCGGCGCGTCGTCGTGTCGGAATCCATGCGGCTGATGCGCGCCTTCGAAAACAGGCTTTGCAGTTCGGCCTCCAGTTTCTGCGTGCCCGCGCCGTAGTTGAGGATCCGGCCGCCGCCGCACCGGGGGCAGAGCGGCACGGCCCTGCGGCTGTAATCGCAGTAGTGGCATTTTACGACATTTTCCGCCGGATGGCTTTTCAGGGAAACCGCGCAGTTGGGGCAGGAAAAGGTGTAGCCGCAGTCGGCGCAGACCAGAAATGTATCGAATCCGCGCTTGTTGAGAAAAAGAAGCGCCTGCTCCCCGCGGTTCAGGGTGCTCCGAAGCGCCGCGACCAGCGCATCGGAGAGAATCGGCGATTTGCCGCCGGTTCCCTTTTGCATTTTCATGTCCACGACGTCGATGCGCGGCAGCGGCTGGCGGTTGACCCTTTGGGCCAATTCCAGGTGCGCGTATTTTCCGGCGCGGGCATTGAAGAAGGTGCGCACGCCCGGCGTCGCTGAACCGAGCACGCAGACGGCGTTTGCGAAACGGGCTTTGACGACGGCCAGGTCGCGGGCGTTGTAGCAGAGCCGTTCGTCCTGCTTGTACGAGGGGTCGTGCTCCTCATCCACAATGATGATTTTCAGGTTCGGCAGCGGAGCAAACAGCGCCGAGCGCGCGCCGATCACCAGCTGAATCCGGCCCCTCCGGATCTGGCGCCACTGGTCGTAGCGGACGCTCTCGGCGATGCCGCTGTGCATCACGGCGATTTTGTCCGGGTCAAACCGCCCGGTGATCCGGGAAATCAACTGCGGCGTGAGGGAAATTTCCGGGACCAGATAAATGGCCGTGCCTCCCGCCTTCAGCGCCTGCTCGACGGCGCAAAGATACACTTCCGTTTTGCCGCTGCCCGTCACGCCGTGCAGCAGGACCGGATGAAACGACGCGCTTGCGATAAATTGCTGAAGAGTTTCCAGGGCTTTCTCTTGCTCTTCATTGAGCACAAAATCCGGACGGGGGGTGGCGAGGGCGGATTCCATCGGGGCTCTGCGGATAAATTCCTCGTCGCTGATGCAGACGACGCCTTTCTCCAGAAGGCTTTTGACGACGGCGGCGGTCGTTGCGGTTTTCTCCATCAGCGCGCGGAGCCGGGTCGGCCCTTCTTTTTTCAGGCAATCGGCGACGATCTGCTGCCGGGGCGTCAGCTTCAGCGGATCGGCATCCGGTTCATTGAGCCGGATGATCTTTTGCGTACGGATGCCCAGCTGCTTTTTTTCCTTTTCCACCACATGAACCAGGCCGGCCACCTGGAGGCTGCGGGCGATCGAAGCCGCGTTTTTCAGATTGGATTTTCGGATCAGATCATGGAAAGCCAGGCCGCCGGGATATGAATGCAGGATGTCCAGAAGCTTTTTCTGCGCGGGGGTCGGCCTCGCGTCACAAGCGGCGGGCGCGGGAATCAACCAGCGAAGCTCTTTTCTTTCCGATCCCGCGGGAATCAGCTCGGCCAGTGTTTTTCCCAGCGGATAGATGAAATAGCCGGAAATCCACTGATAAAATTTCAGGTCCTCCGCGTCGAACAGCGCCTCTTCGTCGAGGACGGCGACGATTGATTTGGCATCTTTGAGCTTGCAGTCGGCTAATATTTCAACAACAAATCCGGTTCGTTTTCTGAGGCCGAACGGCGCAAAAACGCGTTTGCCGATCCCGACGGCGCTCTGAAGATGGGCCGGAACTTCATAGGTGAAGAGTTTATCGGCCGGAATGTTGACGGCGACGCTAACGAACATGGGCCTTGTTACCACTTTTGCCGGAAAAAGAAAATATCGGATGAAAAAACCGGCCATAAAAAAAGCCCCGACTTGGCGGGGCTTTTTGGATTCCGGTCCGGTCCTTATTCGCCTTTGAGCTTTTCCATTTTTTCCTGCTTGGTTTTGCAGTCGATGCATTCGGTCGTGACGGGTCTGGCCAGCAGTCTTTTTTCGGAAATCGGGCCGCCGCAGGATTCACAGACGCCGTAAACGCCGTCGTCGATTCTTTTGATGGCTTCCTGCATTTTGACGATGAGTTTGCGCTCGCGGTCGCGGATGCGCAGCTCAAAATTGCGGTCGGATTCCAGAGAGGCGCGGTCGTTGGGATCCGGGAAATTTTCCTTGCCGCTGGTCATTTCCGAGACGGTTTTCCCCGCCTCGTTGAGCAGTTCATTGATTTTTTGAGTCAGCAGTTTGCGGAAGGCTTCGAGCTTTTCCGGCTTTAAAGTCGTTTGTTTTTCCAAGGCCGCCACTCCTTTACCTGTAATATTTGGACGATCCTTTTACCTAATGGCAGGTGGTTTGTAAAGCAAAAAAATCATGCATAAAAACCCCGAAAAAAACCGCCATCCGGCATACCCACCCGCCCGTTTCGCCTTCATTTTTCCAGTCCATAGACCGCCATGACCTTGTCCACGATGTTGGTCGTGGACTTACCCGCAACTTCCGGAATGATCTCAACCCGTCCACCCCACTGACGGATTTCTTTGCGGCCGACGACTTGCTCTTCGGCCCAGTCGCCGCCTTTAATCAAAACATCGGGCTTCAGCAGGCAAATCAGCTCCAGAGGGGTCGGTTCTGAAAATATCGTTATAAAATCAATGCATTCCAAAGAGGCAAGGACTTCGGCTCTCTCCTTTTCGGGGACCAGCGGCCTTTTGGGCCCCTTGATGGTCTGCACGGAAGAGTCGCTGTTGAGCGCCAGAACCAGAACATCAGCCGTTTTTCTGGCTTCCTTCAGGTAACGGACATGACCTACGTGAAGAATATCAAAGCAGCCGTTGGTAAAAGCGATCTTTTTTCCCTCTTTGCGCAGCAGGTCCAGATTTTCCTTTAAGGCGGTTCTGTCCAGAATTTTGTCCATGATGACTCCTTTCCTGACCAGGCGGAAAACCATTTCTATAAGGTTGATCTCTTCAGGGCGCCGGTTGCCGCGGGTAGTCCATCAGAGATTAAAGGACTCTGGCCGCCGTCATCGCCGCGACCCGTTTCGCGCCTGCCTCAACCAGCGTTTTGGCGCATTCGTTGAGGGTGGCCCCTGTCGTGTAAACATCATCCACCAGCAGGAAACTCCCGCCGCGGATCTTGTCCGGATGATTTGCGGCAAAAGCGCCGGAAATGTTTTTATCCCGCTGGCTTTTGTTCAATCCTGTTTGCGTTAAAGTAAATCTTCGCCTTTTTAGCAAGGAAAAATCGACGGCGACGCCATGTTTTTTGCCCAAAGCGCGCGCCAGAACCAGCGATTGGTTAAACCGTCTTTCCCGCAGCCGTCTGATATGCAAAGGCACGGGAATCATCGCGTCAAAAGCGCTGAAATCGATTCCGGCAAAATCAAAATCGGCCAGAAGACCTGCCAGCGCCGCGCCTGCCGTCAGGTCCCGTCCGTATTTGAACCGGTGGATTGCATCGAGGATGATTCCCTCATAGGCAACAGCGGCGCGGGCAAAATCGAACCAGTGAGGATGTTCCATGCATGAACCGCACAGGTGGTTTCCGGCGGACGAGTCGGGAAATGTTACCCCGCAGACCGGACAGAGGCTTCCGTCAAGAAAGGTGATCCGGCAAAAACAATCGGCGCAGAAGAACTCCGGGCGGCCGGTGGGAAGAACGCACGAGCAGGCCAGACAGATTCTCGGGAAAAAAGCATCGGAAATTTGAGAGAGAAACTCACGAAAAATCAAGCCATATCCTTGTTTAATCTCTTGATTTCCGTTGCGTTTTCATCAATCTCCATCCGCGGCGCGTCCCACAGGTTTTCCAGATCGTAGAATGAGCGGGTGGCTTCCTGAAAGATGGAGATCACCACATCGTCATAATCCAGCAGGATCCATTCGGCATTGGTCTCGCCTTCCACGCCCAGCGGACGGATGCCCTCTTTTTTCAGATATTCCTGAACCGCGGAGGAAACGGCCTGAACCTGCCGGTCGGTTGTCCCAGAGCAGATGAGCATGTAGTCCGTAAAGGAAGAAATCTCCCGAACATTCAAGGCTACGATATTTTTAGCCTTTTTCTGTAAAACCGCGTTGATGCACAGCATCAGCCGCCGGGCCGATTCATTCTTTTTGAAGGGCAAAGGATCCTCCTGATGCATAGGTTTATAGGCTGAAGTCCGAAGACTGAAGGCCAAGAGAAGAGGCGCGTATTGCGACGTCATTCAGAGAGATTTGAATAACGGCCGTTTTTGTCATTTCGACCGAAGGGAGAAATCTTGA
>JAAZOZ010000279.1 GCA_012797505.1 Smithella sp.
AAGCAGATGATCCGGCAGGCCGTGGCTTTCGCTCCCCAGAAGCAGCGCCGCTTTTTTCGTCAGCGCACGCGGCGCGACGCCCCGGTGCGGGTCGCTGCCGACAAGAATGTACTCCCGCCGGATTTCCGGCAGCAGGGCCGCAATGTCGATATTCGTCAAAATTCTCAGGGAAAAAACGCCGCCCATCGACGCCCGGACCGCCTTGGGATTGGTCCAGTCCACCGAGTTGGCGCTGAGGAGAATACCGGAAAAGCCGAACCAGCAGGCGCTGCGGATCAGTGCGCCCAAATTGCCGGGATTGTTGATTTCATGAAGGATCAAAATATGGCTGCCGGACGATTGGAGAAAAGAAGAAGCGGAAGGCTCCTTTCCGACTTTGACGACAGCGATGATTCCCTCCGGCTCCCTGTCCTGGCTCAGTTTTTTCCACTCCGGGCGTGTCAACTGATAAGTGGGAACGTTGCTCTTTGTCTCACGGAAAATTTTCTCCCAGACGGAAATTTTTTCCGGCAGAACGAGCAGGGCTTCGGCCTGCCGGTCGCTTTTCAGCAGTTCTTCAACAACTTTCACTCCTTCGGCCAGAAACAGGCCTTCCTCGCGGCGAAACTTCGTGTTTTGCAGGCTTGCCCATCTTTTCAACTGATTTTGAGACGCGCGGGGAATGTTGGACAGCATGTCACCCTCACTCCTTCATGGTTACCGGGGGAACCTCGCCCTCCCCTTTTTCCGGCCAGACAACCGATGAAATGATCGAAGCAATCAGAATCGAAGCGATAATCAAAAGCGAAATCCCGACCGGCACGTGGAAAAAATCCGCGATCAGCATCTTGACGCCGACAAAGGACAGGATGGCCGCCAGACCGTAATGAAGAAGGTGGAACAGCCGCATCAGGCCGGAAATGGCAAAAAACAGCGACCGCAGGCCCAGAATCGCGAAGACGTTGGATGTGTAAACAATAAAGGGATCCTGGGAAATGGCCAGCACGGCGGGAATCGAGTCGATCGCGAAAAGAATGTCGGTCGTCTCCAGGGCGAGCAAAACGGCCAGCATCGGCGTGGCAACCCGCACACCCCCTTCGACAACAAAAAATTTCGCTCCGGAGAAGTTTTTCGAAACCGGCATGACGTAGCGCAAAAGCCGGATCGCGATGTTTTTGTCGGGGTGGACTTCCGTCTGCTTGTTCAGCGCCATTTTGATGCCGGTGACAATCAGAAAGGCGCCGAAAATATACATGACCCAGTGGAAGCGGCTGATCAGCGCCACGCCCGCGAAGATGAAAACGCCGCGCGTGATCAGCGCCAGAAGAATCCCCCAGAACAGCGCCTTGTGTTCGTAAGCGCGGGGAACGTCGAAGTAGCGAAAGATCAGCATGAAGACAAAGAGATTGTCGATGCTGAGCGAGTATTCAATCAGGTAAGCGGTTACATACTCGATGGCCTTTCCGTGTCCGTAAAAGAAATAAATCCCCGCCCCGAACAACAAAGCCAGCGTCACCCAGAAGGAAGTCCAGAGCAGCGCTTCCTTCATTTGGATGACGTGGGTTTTCCGGTTGAAGACGCCGAGATCCAGCGCCAGCATCGCCAGAATGAACACCCCAAAGAAGATCCACCATCCGGTCATGACATCTGCTTCCTTTTTTTACAATAAACGACCAAGCGCCTGGGCCGCGTTATGAATAATGTCCCAGGATGGACTGTACGGCGGCGAGTAGGCCAGGTCCAGGTAACCGATCTGATCCAGATCCATCCCCGCCCAGAGCGCGACGGAAAGCGCGTTGATCCTGCCTACCGCGCCGGCGGCCCCTACCGCCTGTGCGCCCAGCAGTTTGCCCGTCGAACGGTCGGCCGTCA
>JAAZOZ010000280.1 GCA_012797505.1 Smithella sp.
GGCAATTTATTTTTTCTGCGCTACGATCTTTCCAAAAACTGGCAGGTGGAAAGCCAGATGGGGCAGGAAAGCGGCATCGACCTCTACTACAAGCTCGAATTCCACTGACGGAGAAAACCGTATGCCAACACGTCATTTTGATCTGGCCATCACCGGCGGCACTCTGATGACCCTGTCCTCCGACATGGACATCATTGAAAACGCTTCCATCGGCATCTCCGGAAGCCGCATCGCCCTCGTGGACACAAACTGCACGCTCGCGGCCGACAGGGTCATCGACGCCCGCGGCGGCTTGATCCTGCCGGGGCTGGTCAACACGCATACGCATCTGCCGATGGTCTGCTTCAGGGGCCTCGCGGATGACCTCCCGCTCATGGATTGGCTCAACCATCACATCTTCCCCATGGAAGCGCGCTTCGTGAACAAGCAGATGGTGCGCGACGGCGCCATGCTGGCCATTGCGGAGATGATCCTTTCCGGAACAACCACCTGCTGCGACGGGTATTTCTTTGAAAATCAGATCGCCGAAGCCGCGCTGGCCGGCGGCATGCGCGCGGTTGCGGCGCAGGGATTCGCCGACTCTGCCACGCCGGACCATCCCCAGTACGAAAAAATGATGGCGGCGGCCGGACGGTTCGTGGAACGCTGGCTCCCCCACGCGCCGATGATCACGCCGGCATTTTTCTGCCATTCCCCCTACACCTGTTCACCCCGGACGCTGGTCAACGTGAAGGCGGCCGCGCGCGAGGCCGGAATCCTTTACCTGACCCACCTTCTGGAAAACCGGGATGAAATCGATACGATTGAAAAACGCTACGGCCGGAAGCCGGTGCAGCATTTGCACCACCTTGACGTGCTGGATGACCGGACCGTCGCGGTGCACTGCAACTGGATGAGTCCGGAAGACATCGCGCTTTTTGCCGATCTGGGCGTCAGCGTGTCCCACAACCCGGCCAGCTCCATGAAGCTCGCCGCGGGCGTCGCGCCGGTTCCGCTGATGCTGGAGAAGGGCATCGCGGTCGGCCTGGGCACGGACGGATCCGCCAGCAACAACGACCTCGACCTGTTTCAGGAAATGGATCTTTCGGCAAAAGTCCACAAAGCGACTCTCCTCGATCCCACGGTCATGAGCGCTGAAACCGTCCTGAAAATGGCGACGATCGAAGGCGCCCGCGTTCTCGGAATGGATCGGCTGATCGGCTCCGTGGAGGTGGGCAAACAGGCGGACATCATTATCCTGGATATGAACCAGCCGCACCTGACGCCTCTTTACAACCCCTATTCTCAGATTGTTTATGCCGCGCGGGGCGGAGACGTGAAAACCAGCATCATCGACGGGAAACCGGTCATGGAGAACCGGCGGCTGCTCACGATGGACTTGCCGGCCGTGATGGAGCGCGTTCGCGCCATCGCGGCGCATATTCAGTCGGAACATCAATCCGCGATCAGAACCTCACCGGTTGATGTCTGACGCCATAAATAGCTGGAGAGGAACGGTTTAAAACCGTCCCCTGCGTTGTTATTTGCCCGGTGAAAATAATTTCAGATAACGGCCGTAGCCTTCTTTTTCCAGATCTTCCTTGGAAACAAAACGCAGAGCCGCGGAATTCATGCAATAACGAAGGCCTGCAGGCCCCGGGCCGTCCGGAAACACATGCCCCAAATGGGAGTCCGCGTGTCTGCTGCGGACCTCCGTGCGCGCCTCAAAAAAGCTGCGGTCCTCTTTTGTCAAAATGTTGGCCGGCTCCAGCGGCCGCGTGAAGCTGGGCCAGCCGGTGCCGGAATCATATTTGTCCAGAGAACTGAACAGAGGCTCCCCGGACACGACATCGACATAGATGCCCTCTTGTTTGTTGTGAACATATTCGTTTTGAAAGGGCGGCTCCGTCGCGCTTTTCTGCGTCACATTGTATTGCATGGGAGAAAGCGTCTTCTTCAGGGTCTGATCGTCCGGTTTTCGATAGGGCGGCGTTGAAGCCGGTGTGTTGCTCTGATCCTTCTTCCAAACTTCCCGGAGAAAACCTTCCCGTCCCGACCCGCTGCGGTAGGCCCTGTAGCGCAGCGGGTTTTTCTCGTCATAATCCTGATGGTAATCCTCCGCCGGATAAAACCCCGTAAAAGGTTTCAGCTCCGTCACAATCGGCTTGCCGAACTTTCCGGATGCGGCAAGCGCCTGCAGAGCTCCCGCGGCTGTCTTTCTTTCCACCTCGTCGTTGTAAAAGACGGCGCTGCGATAGCCGGGACCGCGATCAGCAAACTGCCCTCCCGCGTCCGTGGGATCAATATGCTTTAGAAAGTAAGTGAGGATCTGCTCGTAGGTCACCACTTTCGGATCGTAATGAACCTGCGCCGCTTCCAGGTGCCCCTGAGCCATATAGGTCTCGTAAGTGGGGTTTTTCTCCGAACCGCCCGCATAGCCCGAAACAACCCGGATCACGCCCGGCAGTTTCTTCATATCGGAAGCCACGCACCAGAAGCAACCGCCGGCCAGCGTCGCCACCGCCGCATTTTCCGTTTGGATCATACCGGTCATTTTACCCGCCCCTTCCGCCGGCTGTGTCTTGCCGCCCTGGCACGCCATTACAAACAGCGCCAGTCCCGCGGCCATCCATGCCTTTTTCATTTCGTCTGCGCCGTATTTGGAATACGGTTCTCCTTTAGTGAAAGTGTAAGGACGATTGCGGAAATGTCAAACCGGCAAAAAAAAGAGGCCGTGAAGGGGCCTCTTTTTTTGCGTCGCTGCCGCGACCGCTTTCATTGAGAAGGCTGCCGAAGCGGCATCGGGCATCTGTTAAAACGGCTACTTCTTCTTTTTCTCGGCCGCCTTCTTTTCTTCCTTCGCTTCAATTTTGGTCGCGGTCATCGTGTATTCGATCGTGACCTTGGAGCCGACTTTTACATCGCCTACCACCTTGGTTGCGGTGCTTTTGGCCACTTCCCAGTTGTCGCTGCCTTTTTTGACGACAATCACATCCCCTTTAACGTCCAGAACCGGCCCGGTCACCTGATAGGTTTTGGGCCCCGCGGCCAATGCCACTGTCGCCACCAACAAAAACATGCAGGCTAAAATCAATGCTTTTTTCATTCGTCCATCCTCCTTCTTAATGTTTAAGATTTCATCCCTATTCAACGATAATGCGCCCCTTGATCGCATCATACGTCTTCCCTTTAATGCCCTTGATGTTCATGACATCTTCAATGTTCCGGTACGGCCTGCCGTCGATAATCGCTTTGGCCTTGACGGGGCCGATCCCCAAAAGCTTTTCCAGTGTGGCCTGGTCGGCCTTGTTGATATTGACTCTCACCGCCGGAGCCAGTTTTTCCGCGGCCTCTTTGGGGGCGGCCAGCGCGGATGCCGCCGCCGCAATCAGAGCGGCACAAAGGATCAAGGCGGCAAACAAAAGACAACCATTTCTCAAACACAAAAAATGCTTTTTCTTCAACATAAGACCTCCTTGTATGATATTTTTACAGTGAAGCGCCGGACGCAGAGACTTTTAGCAGAGACCGGTGGACTTGTCAAAGAGAATGTCGTGGCGGTTGAGGCAACGAACCTCTTGACTTTATTTGTTTTTTCGGTTAGCTTTTCCGGCAAAAACAGGCGGACCATGGCTGACCCTCAAAAACAAAAACTTCGTTTGGACTATCCGTGCTCATGGACCTATAAAATCATCGGCCGGAATCCGGATGATATGCAAAGCGCGGTTCATGAAGTTGTCCGCGATCGTTCCTGCCGGGTCTCCCTGTCGCGTCAAAGTGCAACAGCCAAATATGTTTGTCTCCATATTGAACTGACGGTGGAGAGCGAATCCCACCGGCTCGATTTGTATGAGAAACTCAAAACGCATCCGGCCATTGACGTAATTCTCTAGAAACCGTTTTGCACCGGCGCCCCCTGAAAGCAGGTCAGGGCGGAAACGGTCTTGTTGCCCAAATATCTCTTTGAGCGGCCATTGAAAGCGTTTTGTTCTATAAATCTTGGCGAAGCGAAAGATCAGCAATGACAACTGTTTGAGCCGAAGGCGAGTTTTGTCATTGCCTTTCGCGAGCCTTAGAATTATACAAAACGCTCGCAGGCAAGCGAAAAGGGTATTTGGGCAACAGGCTGTTTAGGCCTGCATTGCTTCCGGTTATTCGGGCAAAGAAGGAGGCGTTTCCCGACGGTACTCCCGGATATTCTTCCGGTGATTGAAAAGAATCAGAGCAAAGGTCGCAACGGCGCCGGCCGCGGCAAGCCGGTCTCCGCTGGAAGAAACGACGTGCCCCGCCGAAAGCGCGGCCACCATGAAAAAAGAAGCGATAAACGGCACCCGCTTTATCCAGTAAACCAGAACCCAGAGCCACGCAGCCGAAAGCGCGGCGACGGGTACGGTCAGAACCGTAAATCCCAGATAGTTGGCCACGCCTTTGCCGCCCCGGAATCCATGGAAGCAGGGAAAGCTGTTGCCCAGAACCAGAAAAAAACCGGCCCAGATCAGCCACCCGCCATCAAGGAAATACCCGGCCAGGGCCGCCACGGCCATCGCCCGGCCGATGTCGAGGGCAAAAACCAGCACCGCCCAGGGCATGCCCGCCAGACGATAGACATTTGTCGTTCCGGCATTGCCGCTGAAACTCAGGCGCGGATCGGCGCGTCCTGCAATTTTGAAAAACAGAATCGCAAAATTGACGGACCCGGCCAGATACGCTGTCAGACAAACAAAGAAAGCGTTGATCATATCCCTTCCCTGATCCAGTGCGGCGGCTGCAGGCGCCCCCGGAAAATATCGCTCATTCTCAAACCGCAAACGCTTTCACACAGCCTTTCCTGACGGTCAAAGATCCACGCATCAAACCTTAAAATCCCGCTGCCTACATCCGTCGGGGTGACCCTGGCAAAATAGATTTCTCCCGTCTTCGTGGCCCGGTGAATGACTCTGCGATCAAAACCGATCGGAAAGGCCACGATGCCGGCAAACCGCTGTCCCCAGACACAGGCGGCGTGCATCATTGCATCCGACACAAAAGGCGACCCCAGCAGCGTATCCTCCGCCTCGCCGCTTCCGCCCGAAATCTCCGCCAGCGCCCCGTCCCCGGCAACCGTCAGATTTCCGGCAATGTTCCGGTAGGACAAACCGAAAGGAACCAATTCCCTGTAAATCGAATCTGCGGAAACGAAAAGGGGAGCACCTCTTAATTTCCATGCCTCTGGAAAAGGCACAGCCGTTTCCGGCAGGGCATTCTTCCTAACAAAGATCACCCGCGCGTGCTCCAGCGTCCTCCTGATGGAGCTGTTTTTGGCGGTCACCGTCGTCTGCAACGAAGCCTGGATGCCGTCGGCCTTCTCTTCGATTTCAATTTGCGCGGGCTGCGCATCCACATCGGACGGCAGCACCAGCATTCTGGGGAAATTCGCGTCCTTCAGCCAGTTCAGCGGCGCGCCGGGGCAATGGTTGCGGACTTCACCCGCCAGCGCCGCGAGGGACTCCACGGCGGGAAAAACGGTCTTCCCTTCCACGCAATGATCGCGCAGGTACGGCCGGATCGGAATTTCGAGGGAAAAGCGCTGCTTCATACCGGATCGGGAAAGGTCTGCCATAAGCGAACCGTTTTCGGGTCCACCGCCACGGGGCGACCGGCGGCGTTGGCCGCGCAGTGTTTGGTGAATCCCGTACAGACGAGATCCCCCTTTTCCGCGAGGGTAATGACATAATCGAACTGAAGCCTCACGCGCTCCAGGTTGACCGGCCGGGTGTGGATGTGCATGACGTCGTCGTAGGCCAGGGGCCGATAAAAAGACAGTCCCAGATCGTAAATCGGATACACATAGCCGCTTTCCTCAATGGCCTTGTAGGGGTATGCCACGTCCCGCATCAGCGAGGTGCGCCCGACCTCAAAATAGCGGAGATAGTTGGAGTGGTAAACGACCTGCGAACGATCCGTATCCGCGTACAGAACGCGGTAAGGGGTCCGGTGCCAGACCAGCCCGGTGGTCCGGTCGCGGACAAATCGCTCATCGGCCTTGTATGCGTCAGGCAAAAATGGCTTGGGTTTCATATCACACTCCCCGGAAGATCACGCAGCAGTTTGTCCCGCCGAATCCAAACGCGTTGGACAGGACGATTTCATGTTTTTGTTTGCGGGCCTTGTTCGGCACAACATCGATATCGGCAAACTCCGGGTCCGGCAGGTGGTTGATGGTCGGCAGCAGAATCCCCTGCCGCATGCCTTCAATCGCCAGCGCCGCTTCAATGGCGGCCGTAGCCCCCAGTGTGTGGCCGAGTTGGGATTTGTTGGAGGAAACGGGAATTTTCTCAAGGGAACGGCCGAAGATTTCCCGCAGGCATTTCACTTCCGTCCGGTCGCCCTTGGCGGTGGACGTGCCGTGCGCGTTGACGTACTGGATGTCGGAGGCGGTGAGCCCCGCGTCCTCAATGGTTTCCCGGATCGCCCGAATAATCGTCGCCGGATTGGGGCTGGTGTAATGGTGGGCGTCGGACGTCCAGCCCACCCCCAGCACTTCCGCCC
>JAAZOZ010000281.1 GCA_012797505.1 Smithella sp.
CCTGCTGTTCGCGGCGCGAAGGATCCTTGCCGATGAGGAGCGCGAAGACAATGGAAGCGGCGCCCCGCGGCGTTGCGGCGATTTCGCGGATGTCCTGCGGCAGGGCGGTCACAATGGCCCGGCTTTCTTCGAGATGGCCGGGCAAAGGATTGCCGATCCAAGAGGTAACGTCCGTTGCGAGCGCCGACGCGCCGGCAACGGCAGGCCGGCGATACCGGTCGGTTCCCCCGAACGGTTCCGTGAACATGGGTTTGGGTTCGCGCGCCGCTTCGGTCATTTTCGGAAATATGCCGTCAAAGGACGGATCCAGCAGACGGATCCGGGTGACAAGCGGCGGATGTGTGTCCAGAAAGGAAAACCAGCTTGCGGGGTGGCTTTCGCTGAAAAACAGATGACGGGCCTGTCGGGCCTCCGGCGAGGAGATGCGGGAACCGAAGGCGGAGCCGCCGATCTTCTTGAGCGCGCCCGCCAGCCCCGAAGGGTTACGCGTGAACTGCACGGCGGAGGCGTCCGCCAGAAACTCCTGCTGACGGGCGATCGCGCACTGCATCAGGCGGCCGAGAAGCGAGCCGGTGTGGCCGATGATGACCAGGAAGATTCCCGCGGCCATGGCCGGGAGCCCCGCGCGCAATGATACCCTTCCGCCGGAAAGAAATTTTTGTCCGGCAATGCCCAGGAAAAGAATGCCGAAAAGGATGCCGATCAACTGGACGTTGAGGCGCATGTCGCCGTTGAGAATATGGCTGAACTCATGGGCCACGACGCCCTGCAGTTCGTCGCGGTTGAGTTTGGCGAGCGCTCCCCGCGTGACGGTCACCGCCGCGTCGCTCAATTCCAGTCCGGCGGCAAAGGCGTTGATGTTGTTTTCGGAATCCAGAACAAAGACCTGCGGAACGGGAATGCCCGAGGCAATGGCCATTTCCTCCACAACGTTGATCAGCCGCCGTTCGCTCGGATCGGTCGCGCCGGGGGGGATGCGCCGGGCGCCCAGCATTTCCGCCACGGCGGCGCCGCCTTTTTTCAGGGTGTGCATTTTGTAGATGCTGGCGGACAGGATGACGATGACGATGGCCATGGACATGAAGATGAAAAATGCGGGGTCGAAAAACGTGAAGGTGGAAAGCTTCTGCTGGTAGCTGTAAGCTTCTCCGGTGTTGAAGGAGGTGTAGGCGTTTGTGCCGACATACAGGTACCAGGCCAGACGAATGGCCAGGGAGGTTACCAGCACAATCACGGCCACGGCGAAGGCAAACGCGATGAGCTGCCGCCGGCCGTTCCTGCGGGCCCGCGCCTGCCTGGCAAAGAAATTGGTCGAACGGTCGGTATTCATGCTTCCCGTCAGGTGAAGGACACTTTGGGCGCTGTGCGCTCTTCGGCTTTTTCCACGACTTCCAGGAGGGCGGCGGCCTTGAAATCAAAGGTGGAAGCGATCACGTTCTGGGGGAATTTTTCCCGCTGAATGTTGTAGTCGGTGACGGCGTCGTTGAAAGCCTGGCGGGCGAAGCTGATCTTGTTTTCCGTGGAGGTCAGCTCCTCCATCAGATTGGCGATGGCTTGGTTGGCTTTCAAATCCGGGTAGGCTTCGACGACCGCCAGCAGTCTGGAAAGGGCTCCGGAAAGCGCTCCTTCCGCCTGGCTTAGGCCCGTCATGGCCGCGGCGCTGCCGGGAGACTGGGCGGCGGTGCGGCTTGCGTCCAGGGCGGAATTGCGCGCCTTTATGACGGCTTCGAGCGTGCCGCGTTCGTGCGCCAGGTAGCCTTTGGCGGCTTCCACCAGGTTGGGAATCAGATCATAGCGGCGCTTGAGCTGGATGTCGATCTGGGTGAAAGCGTTCCGGTATAGATTGCGCAGAGTGATCATATGATTGTAAATCCCGACGCAATAAAAGGCGACGACGGCGAGGATGACGACCAGAAGGATCAATGGAATCATGTTGCTCTCCTTGCAATGGCGCCCGGACGGGCGCAGGGATAATGCTCCCGGATGATCGGACCATCACTTGCTTTTCCTGATCTCGCCGGTGATGACCAGATTGTCGCGATGAATCACTTCATCATAGTCTTTGTGCCCCAGCACGGAGTAAATCTGCGATGTCTTCAGGCCGAGGATGCGGCGGATGTCTCCGGCGCTGTAG
>JAAZOZ010000282.1 GCA_012797505.1 Smithella sp.
AATTGTCACCAGACTTCCGAAAGAATACAAGGGAAGCCTGCCGACCGTTGAGGAAATCGAAACGGAACTGGCTGCTCTGGCAGAACTCGAAAGTGCGACCCGGATGAAGAAGAAAGCGGTTAATAAATCAGCGAGATCAAGGAAGAGCACGTCGTGTTCATCAGGAAAAAAGGAAAGATGAAGTTGGATGTATCAAAAGCCGAAAGCCGCCGCGGCAACGTTGCCGGAATAGATAGAACAGATGATGTTTTGATATAAGCGGATTCAGAAAAGAACAGGAGGGAAATTTTTTATGTTCAACATTGCACGATTTAAAGACATCGAAAAGCGGGAATATGAATGCGAGATCGTCACGCCGCTTTTTCTGAGTGGGGCGGACCCGAAAAAGGCCGAGCTTCGCGTGCCGCCGATCAAAGCGGCCATGCGGTTTTGGTGGCGGGCGCTGTATGGCAGCGACGACATTGAGGATATGGCAAAGAGAGAATCAGAAATCTTTGGTTCAACAGAACAAAAATCGATCTTAAAAATACAAGTGATAGATAAAGCGTTGAATTTGTCGCAGGCGGAATTGGATAAAGGAAAATTTAACATTTATGAATACCTTGGTTATGGATATCGCGTGGGAAGGGACATTAAAACGTATTTTGCAGATGGTCGACTCAAAATTCAGATTACTTTCAAAAAAGCGGATCGCGACCAGATAATAAATGCACTTGGCTTTCTTATTTATTATGGTGGTTTGGGTTCCAAGTCCCGCAATGGTTTTGGTTGTCTGCATTGTGAGAATTTACAGTCCCCTCTCTTCAATCATTTTAATAAAGGTTCGCTGAAAACTTTTACAGCATTATCCTCACAGGCTTTGTTATTCGATGGATTTAGTGAAAAATCAACATGGAAAGAAGCGCTTGCTGAAGTGGGCGATGCCTATAAAAATGGACGTTTCGAACTAAAAAACAGTCGCATGGATAGATCTCTCATTGCAAAACCTTTTGCTCGCGATCATTCAAGACATGCAAAGCCTTATTTTCTTCATGTAAGAAAGACCAATATGAACAAATACAAGGGGCAAATTCTTTATTTACCTTATGAGTATCATGAGGAAAGAAAACGCCAAGACTATTTCCGAGCGTGTCAGAGAATGAATAAATCACTAGAACAACATCTGGGAGGCGCCAAATGAGCTGGAAAAAACCCGACATCTCATACTGGAACAACAAGTTTGCGGCCTGGTGGCATGATCCCATCGATAAAGCTTTTGATATCCAGAAACACGAATCGCGCGCAGCGGCCTATTTGCAGATATTTGGCCTGGACAGACCCAATGATGAATTCTGGAAAATGGCGGACGCCATTGCAGCAGGGTTTGAACGCGGCCAGGTTCCCACCTATAGCGCTGATGAGCATAAAAACGGCGCGGTGGATTTCACCCGGATGCCCGTGATTACTCATCCTACGTCGGACAAAGCCCATTTAAAAATTGTGCTTGACGGTAAAAACGCAGACAGCATTCATGTCGAAACTACTGAATATTTGAAAAAACTGATCGGCATGGAGGCCAGTCCAACAGATTATGCCGGGCGCTTTAAGGATAACGAAGAACGGTTCGCCTTATCCCGGCTGCTTTATACACATCTTGTTTTGCGTTTCATGCTGGCGGAAAAAAACATCGGGGGGCTGGGCGCGCTATGGCACCGGCTGCCCGCGGATTCCCGTTTTCCCGATCATTCCATCTGGCAGCACAACGGCCTTTGCTCGGCCATATACTCCTGCATCGAAATGGCCGGAAAACCTGATGACGTGGGATTGCTTGTGTTTTCCATCACACCCGTCCAGGGTTTTATCGCCCGTGCGCGGAAAATGCGTGATTTCTGGACGGGCTCTGTTGTTCTTTCCTGGCTGGCATTTGAGGGAATCCGCTGGATTATTGAGAATCTGGGCGCCGATCATATCTTGTATCCTTCGCTTATCGATCAGCCACTGGTCAATGCCTATCTGGAAAAAGAATGGTCTGTGTCAAATGCGTTCAAGCCTGAGTTATGGAAAAAGCAAACCAGTGAAATTGCCAGCTTGCCCAACAAGTTTTTGTTCTTGGCGCCTTTCGGCCAGGCGCAAGAAATAGCGGCTGAGATCAAAAAGGCAATCCATGAACGATGGAGTAAACTTTCCGCCATGACGCTTGAGTATCTGGCCGAAAAGAAAGGCCTGGTCAAAGACGAAATAAATTACCTGCAAAAAATGTTTGACCGGCAAACCAGTCATTTTTGGGAATACCAGTGGGCGGCAGCGCGGCTCGTTGACCACGGGGACAAAGAAGAATTGGCCGGACTACTCGATGAAACAGCCTTTTCAAGACAGTTCGCTTATCTCAACGCCATTTATCCGATTTTGGAAAAGAAAGGCTATTCAAAGGAAAATGCCAGTCGCGGCATTTTATATTCAACGAGTCACCACCTGACGCAATCCGCCCTTGCCGCGGAGAAATTCCGGAGAGTAACGCGTCTTAATGAAGAACCGGGTGAAAAATGCCGGATGTGCGGCGAATTTGAAGTTTTGCATGGCAGCGGCTGGACAGGCGAAGCGGCATCCGAATACAAACAAAATGTGGACGACTTTTGGAATAAATTTCTCAATGACGATGACTTCAAAGAAAAGGAACGCCTCTGTGCCATATGTTTCATTAAACGCTATGCGCCCAGAGTTTTGAAAAAAGACAAAGATCACGTTTTGAATAATGTTTTTGGTGACGCGGATTCCTTTCCATCCACAACCGAAATGGCGCTGCGGCCTTATTTCAAAAGGCGAAACATAAAAGAAGCCAAGCGAATGAAAGATATTGCGCAAAACCTTCATGAAAACGAAGAAGATAAGGTAAGGGGCGAAAAGGTCAAAGACACGGACAAGTATTACGCCATACTGATGATGGACGGCGACAATATGGGGAAACTGATTAACGGTGAAATGATCGCATCGCAGTGGCAAGGGATTATGCACCCGGAGATCACAGCGCGCTTGATGGAAAAGCAGTATGATTCTTTATACAGAGATGCCTGGCGAAAGATTTATGCCGATGCGACCCTGAATAAACGCCTGGTGACGCCCGCGATTCACGCGGCGATATCCGAGGCTCTGGGCGATTTTTCGATCTATGGCGTTGCGCCGATTATTGAGAAGAACAACGGCCGTCTGATTTATGCGGGCGGCGACGACGTTTGCGCCTTCCTGCCCGCGCAAAACGCATTATCCGCCGCGCGGGAAATTAAAGATTATTATACCTCTACGTTTCGCCTAATCGCTCAGGACAGGCAATCGCAAGAGATTAAAGATGACTGGAAGCCTCAGCCGGGCAAACTCTCTGTAAATTTGGGAAAGGGTGAGGAAATATCCATATCGGCCGCAATTCTGATCTGCCATCACAAGGAAAGTCTGACACAGATGATCGCAAGCGCTCAGAGCCTGCTGAAAAGCGAAGCCAAAGACAAAGCGGGGCGAAACGCCTGCGCGGTGGAATATCGAAAAAGGCACGGCGGTTCCCGTGTCTTCACTCGAAAATGGGATGATGTCGGATGGGCAGCTTTTGAGAATGTCCAGCGGATTACAGGCGGCGGAGAGCGGGAATTGTCCCATTCTCTGCTGTATCGCCTTGAAACGCTGCGTCCCGGCATAGAAGCGATTATCGGAAGCAACGTAAATGTTGAAGAGAATCTGAATTCTTTTATCGCGAAACAAATTGAACGGTCAGGCGCTAAATTATCCAGGCCGCCGGAAGAAGTTGCCAGATGGGTAACGCAAATTGTTTGGGACCAGAAAAAATTCAGTCCTGAAGGTTTGCTGATTGCGGGATTTTTGAGCGGGGAGGTCGAAAATGATGAACTGGTATGATTTTACGCCACAAGACACGTTATTTTTTCGTGGAGCCGAACCGGCCGTTATGGGCGAAAGCCACGCGGCTTCCATGATCTTCCCGCCGCCTGCGCATACCATTGCCGGCGCAATGCGCACGGCGGTTCTGGCGCAGCATGGCATAGATTATAAGCAATATAATGCAGGGGGGGTGCCTCCCGAGCATGATGCCGTCATCAGTATTGTAGGGAAGTCTGGAGATGAAAGCCCCTTTAGTATTGTGGGGCCGTTTTTTCGTCGCGACGGAACAATCTGGGTTCCCTGTCCCTGTATCTGGTTTTCCGCTAAAAAAGAAAAGGCGTCAAGGAAGCGGAAAATAGCGATCAGCGCGCCGATAGGAAAAACCGCGCTGTTAAAAACGGCGGCAATGGAAAATTTATACTGGGCGAAGGGGCGAGAGCTTGAATCATTGGGCGGCTCTTGGGTTTGTCTTGATGAACTGTGCAGCCGGTCTGAAGAAAAAACGATCCTTGAAAACGGCGATTTCTTCACCAGTGAAATCCACACGGGCATTGCTCTGGATGTCCAAAACAGCCGCCGCACCGCGAGAAAGAGTCACTTGTATTCGTTTGTCCACGCCAGATTGCATGAAGGTGTGTCTCTGGCGTTCGGCGTTACACAAAAGTTGCCGCTTCCCGAACGCGGAATACTTAAGCTGGGCGCCGAACAGCGTTTCGGCGAATACAGGCAATTGCGTAAAATGGAGCTACCGAAAGGCAATTCCAAGTTGTTCATGACGCTTTCCACACTGCCGGCCGACGAGCAGGCCAATCAGCATTGTATTGCGTCAGGGCGGCCTCATTATTACGGCGGATGGGATCTGCACAGGAGATTTCACAAACCGATGAAAGGCTACTTTCCAGCGGGAAGCGTGTTTCAAAAACAAATTAACGATAATTGCATAGAATTATAGGAGGACTACCATGTTGAAAAGAGACGTATTTTCCATTTGCACATTTTACGCCGTATCACCCATTCATTCAGGAAGCGGAGCATCCTTTGCCGCCGTTGACCTTCCGATTCAGCGCGAACGACACACGCATTGGCCGCATGTTCAGGCGTCGGGGGTTAAAGGGGCCATGCGCGCGCATTATCGAGATTTTGCGGAGAAAAAATCCCTAATTAATTTCTTGTTCGGTTACGATAAAGCCGACAAAGATCATCACGTGGAGTATTTCAAAAATGATGAACAAAAGCAGAAAGTGGACGATAATTTTCCGGGCGCCGTATCTTTTTCAGACGCAAAACTTCTCGCCTTTCCAATTCGCTCCAATGTCGCGCCGTTTGTTTGGGTGACATGCCCGGCTGTTTTGAAAAGATTGAGCAATGACTTGGTTTTTTCCGGTCTGCAACCAATCAATGATATTGAGAAAGTTCCGGCAAAAGACGAAGTCGCGTTCTGTCTATCCGGCGGCATCTCCGGGAACGTCATTCTGGAAGACATGGTCGTAAACGTCCAGGAAGGCGACATACCCAATCCCATTCCCAAAGAATTTCCCGATTTGGGCAAATTCCTGTTGGTTTCGGATGAGGTTTTTAAATACGCGGTTGAGTCCTGCACGGAAATCCAGACCCAGATTAAAATTAATTCCGAAACCGGCACTGCAGAACCCGGCGCATTGCGCTACCAGGAGTTGCTGCCGGCCGATACAGTCCTCTACTCCGTTGTTTACTACAGCCACGCCGTTTTCGATAATACCCTGCAATCTAAAACCATTCGCGGCCATGTTGAAGACGTCATAAAAGATTTTATCCAAATCGGCGGCGATGAAACATTGGGCCGGGGTATCTGTAAAATCAACTGGATTGCCGGAGGTGCACAATGAGAACAATGGCACAAAAAAGGGCTAAATATGCTCTGGAAAAAGTTCTGCAAAGTATGCAGCGAATATCCGATAAGGATAAATTTTCATCCTTTACAGCCGGAGCGCCAGCGATGATCCTCCAAAATGGTTTTGGTCAAACACTTGCTTTCTGGCTTACAAAAGGAACAAAGAACGGTCGCATAGATAGTAATGATAAACATATAATTTTGTTTGATATTGTTAAAGATTGGCTGTCATTGCAAGATGGAGATACCCGAAACAACTTCGCAATTGCCGGTGATCGGGTGGATTTGATGCGTCAAATTTCCGCGATGAATCAAAATCAATTTCTTTCGGTTCAAATTGAGACTTTGGCTCTACTCGAATGGGTGAAGCGATTTGCAAATGCAGACTTGGAATAAAGGAGATTGTCATGCCACAGGAACAGGTTATTTATCCGTTTCCAGACACTGTAAAAGAACAAGCCAAAGACATGACGAAAGGGAACTTCGGTCTCTGGTATAACAAATTTATTCCGGTCAAGACACATGAAGATAAGAAAGATGCCTTTAAAACCTGCGATGCGTCCGGAAAAGTGCCAGAGGTCGTCGAATTTTATGAGGCGCGATACAAGCTGATGCAAAAGGAAACTGCTGTCATGTTGAAGAGGCTTCTTGGAAAAAAACATCAGGATCAGTCTGGCTATTGCGGAAGTTTCTCTGAAAGTGATTATAAGGTAATCACTATTCGGGCGTCGCTCAAGACACCGCTCATCACGGGAATCGGTGAGTTGCACCCGCATGAGGTGAGCATGGTCTTTGACCACAATCTCGGTATCCCCTATATTCCGGCGGCGGGAGTAAAAGGAATTGTGCGCTTTGCGCATACGCTGTCGATTTTTTTAGATGAAACCGGAAAGGTTAAGGAAGAATATCAGAATCAAGATTCTATTGAGGAAAGCATCACAGATATACCTGATATTTTTGGCGGAATAAAAGCAAAGGGAAAAGAAAAGGACGTATTACGCGGACGCGCCGTTTTTCTTGACGCCTACCCTGAGAATGTTCCGGACCTTCATATTGACATTATGAACCCGCACTATGCAGATTACTATGGCGACCCGAGAAAACAGACGCCGCCAGCCGATTATCTTTCGCCAAATCCCTTGAAATTTCTGACAGTGGCGCCGGGAGCGGTTTATGTCTTCCGTGCGATTGCCCGTAAAGAAAGCGACATTCCACGGAAAGTCAAAGAAGCTTTGAGCACGGCATTGACCGAAGAAGGCGTCGGCGCAAAAACGGCTTTAGGTTATGGACGATTCACCATCGATGAAAAAGCGTCGCCCGCAACAGCGGCTCAAAAGTGCATAACAAAAAAAATCGAGCAGACACCGCTGGAAAGATGCTGTACGCCGTTTAAAACGATTAAGCCCAGCGAAGCAGGAAAAATTGGCCCGCTGATTGACATGGCGCTGAAAACCTTGACTACTGAAGCAGATAAAAGAGCATTTGCTCAATATGTGAAGGAATTTTTGGGAAACGACTTTAAGAAAAGCAAGGCAAGGGAAAAGTTAAAAGTATTCTTGGCATAGGCATCGTTATTGAAAAAACCCGTCAAAGCCCGCGTTACCGTACGCAAGGCGGGGAATAGCTGGGAAATCGTGAAGGTCGAGCCGGCGGCGTAGAGCAAGCCGGGTAGAAGTGCGCCCCAATCAACTGTTTACATTCTAATACAAATATGTATTATATCGTAAACAAATATGAAGAATTATCGTGAAACCCATATCCGCAAGGCGGAAATCGCGCAGTTGATTCTGCTGCATGAGCTTTACCGGCAGAAGGAAAGCCGCTCTCTGATCTTTCAGGGCGGCACGGCGCTGCGCTGGTGCTACGGCGGCAGCCGCTTTTCGGAAGATCTGGATTTCGTGACGTCCCTTGCTCCCAAGTCCGTCCAAACCATGCTCCAGACGGCGCTCAGGGGCGCGCGGAATCTGATGATCGCCCATTTCGGTCCCGGATCAATCGAAATGCGCAAGAAAAGCGCCCGCGGCGAGGCGCTGAAATGCTTTGTGGACTTCCGCCCGGAAGCCGCCCGTGAGAAGATTTCCGTCAAGCTGGAGTTCGAAGAGCTTTTGCCGGACAAAGCGCCGGATGTCCGGCAGCTTGTCCTTTCTTCCCTGGGTTCCGTCGCGCATCTTGCGGCCACAGGAGACTTTCGCGTGCCGCGGGCCAGCACCGTCCTGGTGGCGGAAACGCCCGAAGAAATTCTCTCCGACAAGGTCCGCGCGCTTCTGGAGCGGCGCTATCTGAAAGGACGGGATTTTTACGATTTGTGGCATCTCCATACCGTTTTAAAGATTCCGGCGGACATGAACATCATCCAGAGGAAGTGGACATTTTATCAGGCGGCTTTTGTCGCCCGCCGCGACTTTCGATTTTTCCAAAAGCCGTCGAAAGAAGAAAAAA
>JAAZOZ010000283.1 GCA_012797505.1 Smithella sp.
AAAAGCGATCCGAAACCTCCAGACGATTATCAGTTTCGGGTCGTTACCTCAGACGGAACCATCAAATGGCTGCAAATCGTGGAGGATATTACCGAAAAAAGGAAAGCGTGGACCGTCTGCGCAAAGCCCTGGGCGGCGCCGTTCAGGCCATTGCCTCCGTTGTCGAAACCAAGGACCCCTATACGGCCGGGCACCAGAGGAGGGTGGCCGATCTGGCCCGGGCCATGGCCACGGAATTGAGCTTGAGTCCGGATCAGATCGAGGGACTGAGAATGGCTGGAATCATCCATGATATCGGAAAAATATCCGTTCCGGCCGAGATCCTGAGCACGCCCCGGCGGCTGACCCCCATTGAATTCAGTCTGATCAAGAATCATTCCCAGTCCGGCTATGACATTCTGAAGGACGTGGATTTTCCCTGGCCCATCGCCAGAATGGTTCTGGAGCACCATGAGCGGATGGATGGTTCCGGCTATCCGAATGGTTTGACCGGGAATGACATTCTTCTGGAGTCGAGGGTTCTGGCTGTGGCCGACGTTGTGGAAGCCATGGCGACGCACCGTCCCTACCGGCCAGCTCTGGGGCTGGAAGCCGCGCTGGAGGAAATCAACTTAAAAAAAGGGATTCTCTATGATCCGGATGTGGTGTCTGTCTGCCTGAAGCTTTTCCATGATAAGAATTTTGTCATCAAGGCATAAATCCGAGAATTTTCACACTTAAAGTAACAAATAATTAATTCAGTTTAAAACATTGGAATAACTGGTAAATATAAAACAAATCTTTTAGAAGATCTATTCCTGTGGACAGAGATACATGTACTCTCTGTCTGTTTTAGGTCTGTGGAACGACCTGTGGATAAGTCTGTTTAAAAACTGTCGATACAACTGTCGAAATTTTTTGCGGTTATTTATTTTCCAAGCAGGAAAAGAGATGTTGGAGACGTCAGCACTCAGCGCTTTTCCACAATTTCAGTAATCGCCAGCGTAGCAATATCCATGAATTTATTTGAACTTTGATTTTCAGGTAAAATCATGTCCATGACGCGGCCGAATGAATTTTCAATCAGGATTTCCCTGTCATGATCCCTATGCCGGATTCCATAGCGAATCCCCGCACGATCTTCCACGGAAAGCTTATTGATTAAATTTTTTGTCGTCCAGATTGCGCCGAACCGGGCAAAATCGGATAACCGTCCGGCATAGTTCACCGTGTCTCCCAGAGCGGTGAATTCAATATTGGGGGAGGACGGGATGGCGCCGAAGTATTCCTGGCCTTCGTTAATGCCGATGTTGAGGCACAGGTCGTTGAACCATCCTTTTCGCATCTTCCAGTCCATATTTAACTTTTTGATATTTTCACGGATTTCCAGCGCGCAGGAAATCGCGTTCATCATGTATTGATTATCCCGCTCTTTCAGGAAGTAATAAAGCAGTCCGTCGCCCGTATGTTTGCCGTAGGTTCCGTAGTAGCGTTTAAAGGTGCCTTCCACGCAGGCCCAGATCTGGTTGATGAGCTCAAAATATTCCTCCGGAGGCAATTCGGCGCAGATGCGAACGGAGTTCTGCAGGTCGGCCACGAGCACGCAAAACGCCGCCAGCGTCGGCATTCGCTGTCGGAGAAGGTCGTTAATGACGCTGGTGCGTGAAGACAGCAGATTCGCAATTTCCTCGGTATAATTGGCTTCCAGGGCATGAATGAAAAGGGTGCCTTCGCGAAAGACCATGTAATACACGCAGTCCGAAAGACGATTTCCGACACTATCGGATAAATTCAGCGGAATTTTATTGATGGCCCGGCAACGCGGAGACTCGACGGCGTCATATTTTGCTCCCAGCAGTTCTTTTTCATGAGACGTCATTCCTTCATACAGCCGGTCCAGATCGGATTTGCCGATTTTTTCTTTTACGAAACGAAGATGAAAATCGGTCAGAGTGTCCTTGATTTTTTCCTTTTCTCCTCGGTTTCGCAGAAGCAGCGAAAAAATATTCCTTTCCGCCGGTTCTTTCATGGCGTGGAAGTCTTTCCGGAAGAGAGTCTTTTCCGCCTCCGGATTGACCCAGTCAATTTCAAAATTATTGTTCAGCAAATAAGCAGGGCAGGGGATATTGCTGATGGTAACTTTCAGTGTTTCCCGGGGACTCTTTGCAGCGGATGTAAAAAGATCGTCTTCGGGTAGAGATGCCCGGGACGCATTTTCGTCTCCGGACGTCTTGATCCCATAAACAGGCTGCTCTTCAGACCGGACACCTTCCGGTTGCCTCAACCGTTCGGAAATCGCATCCATGGAGAGCCCATTATTTTTCATTTCTTTGATTTGTAAAATTAAATCGATGACGGATTCCGGAAAATAGCCGAGCATGCGGGCGCGAACGTCTGTTTCCTCCGGTTTTTTGACGGTCGGACGGGGCAGAAGGTTCATTTTAATGTAGTTGTTTAGGGTTGCTCTGGATATTCCTGTTTTGTTTATGATATCCAGGCTGCTGATCCATCCGGATCCCTGATTTGCTTTGTCATTCATCATAATCACCTGAACAGTACTAATGATAAATCGAACAAAAAGCACTTTTATTGAAACGACAGCTAACTTATACAGTATAAAAATATAAATGTCAAGATAAATTATACAGTATAAGTATTTATTTTTTCAATGGAGATAATATTTTTATTCGTTTTATTTCTTTAATTAATGAACTTTTATATTTATACTGTACAAGACAGTTCATCAACAGCATTAACATTGACGCAATGCAAGATATGCGTGACTTTCCGGACATGCCGCCGGATCGGCTTATTTCCGCCCGCTATCCGCTCGTGCTTGTGCGGGAAGCCTTTGCCCGGGCTCGGGGGCGGCAGAGTGATGCATTGAAAGTCCTCCTGGATATTCAACCTTAAGCGAATTTGCCGGAAATTAAAACAGCTTGACAAACGCGCGCTAAAACTATAGAAAGCCAACCTTATTCTTAAGGCTCGATTACGGTGGATCCCCCATCTGGCAGAGACTCTTCCATGTGCGGGGAA
Organism: Smithella sp.; assembly: GCA_012797505.1. GTDB lineage: Bacteria > Desulfobacterota > Syntrophia > Syntrophales > Smithellaceae > UBA8904. Next base: position 3,019 of record JAAZOZ010000283.1, read on the forward strand.
TTTTTTTTCGTAGAATCCGGGCGGCCATTTTGTGAAAGGGAAGCATCATGAAGTTCGATGATCAGAAAATACGCAATATCGGGATCAGCGCGCATATCGACTCCGGTAAAACGACGCTCAGCGAGAGAATTCTGTTTTATACCAAGAGAATTCATGCCATTCACGACGTGAAGGGAAAAGACGGCGTGGGCGCGACCATGGATTCCATGGATCTGGAAAAGGAAAGAGGAATCACCATCGCGTCGGCGGCAACCTATTGCGAATGGAAGGGCCATGAAATCAACATTATCGATACTCCCGGCCACGTGGATTTCACGATTGAAGTGGAAAGGTCCCTGCGCGTGTTGGACGGCGCGATTCTGGTTCTGTGCTCCGTCGGGGGCGTTCAGTCCCAGTCCATCACCGTCGATCAGCAGATGAAGCGCTACAAAGTCCCCTGCATTGCGTTTATCAATAAATGCGACCGCAGCGGCGCCAATCCTTTCCGGGTCATTGAACAGCTTCGAACCAAACTGGGGCATAACGCCGTGGCCATGCAGATTCCCGTCGGACTTGAAACGGAGCTGGAAGGCGTGGTCGATCTGGTGGCGATGAAAGCCGTTTATTTCGACGGAGAAAGCGGCGAAGAGGTCCGCGTGGAGGACATTCCGCCGCATTTGCGGGCTGAGGCCGCAGCCAAAAGAGAAGCATTGGTCGATGCCGCATCTTTATTTTCCGACGAATTGACGGAAGCGATTCTGGAGGAGAAGGAAATTTCCCCCGAGCTTCTTTACGCCGCTCTGCGCAGAGGGACATTGAAGAGGGAGCTGACCCCGGTTTACATGGGATCCGCTTATAAAAACAAAGCGATACAACCCCTGCTTGACGGGGTGACCTATCTGCTTCCCGCCCCGTCGGAAGTGGAGAATGTCGCTCTGGACATGAATCAAAATGAAGAGCCGGTCGTTCTGACCGGCGATCCGGAAAAACCGATCATCGCGCTGGCGTTCAAGCTGGAAGACGGTCAGTACGGACAGTTGACCTACATCCGCGTTTATGAAGGGACCATCGAAAAAGGCGCGACCATCGTGAATGTTCGCAACGGCAAGAAGGTCAAGGTCGGCCGCGTCGTTCGAATGCACGCCGATCAGATGGAAGACGTTGATTCTTTGCGCGCCGGTTACATCGGCGCCCTCTTCGGGATCGAATGCTCGTCGGGAGACACGTTTGTGTCGCCGGGGATCAATATGACCATGACCTCGATGTACGTGCCCAAACCGGTCATTTCGCTGGCAATCGTGCCGAAAGACAACAAGGCGCAAATGGCCATGTCCAAAGCCCTGAACCGCTTTTCCAAGGAGGATCCTACGTTCAAGACCCATGTGGATCCGGAAACCAACGAAACCATCATCGAAGGAATGGGCGAGCTCCATCTGGACATCTATGTCGAGAGGATGAAGCGTGAATACAACGCGGAAGTTACCACGGGCAATCCCCGCGTAGCTTATCGTGAAACCATCACGCAGCGGGCCGATTTCAACTACACGCATAAAAAGCAGACCGGCGGCTCCGGACAGTTCGGACGCATTGCCGGCTATATCGAACCGATCAGCGACGCGGAATTTGTTTTTGAAAACAAGATCTTCGGCGGCGCCATTCCCACGCAGTATATTCCCGCGTGCGAAAAGGGCTTCCGGCAGAGTATGGCCAAAGGACCGAAGCTGGAGTTTCCGATTACCGGCGTGAAAGTCGTGATCGATGACGGCTCGTCGCACCCCGTGGATTCATCGGACATGGCGTTTCAGGCGGCCGCACGCGGCGCCTTTCGTGACGCCTATTTGCGCGCCAAACCCGTCGTTCACGAGCCGATCATGAAAGTCGTCGTCGAATCGCCCACGGAATTTCAGGGGTCGGTGATGGGGCTCCTCAATCAGCGACGCGGTATGATTATCGGTTCGCAGGACGAAGGCGTCATGTGCGTCATTGAATCTCAGGTACCGCTGGGGGAAATGTTCGGTTTTTCAACCGTCCTTCGATCCGCGACGCAGGGCAAGGCGCAGTTTACCATGGAGTTTGCCCTTTATCGCCAGGTGCCGCAGTCGATTGCGGAGAAAATAGCCCTGGAAGCGGCCAGGAACAAGAAAACGGCGGCGTGAAGAAAAGGCCGAAGACTGAAGGCTATAAAAAGGCTGAAGACCGAAGGCTGAAGGACGAATAAAGGCTGTGAAGTAAGAGCGATGGCAGTAGAAAGAGCGGTCAGATGGAAAGACAATGTCGTTCATTTAACGTATGAGGAACGGATGATGATCAGGAAAGAAATCATAGAACGCAATCCGCTGTTGAACCTGGGATTCGACAGGGAATATATCCTGTCCGACGGCGGATTGGGCGCGGTTCTGGCCCACGCCGGCGTCGGAAAAACGGCGCTGCTTGTGCAGACGGCGCTGCATGCCATGATGCATGAACAGCCCGTGCTGCATGTCAGCCTGAACGACGCGGTCAGCAAGGTGGACCTGTGGTACCGCGAATTGTTCAACGACATGGCCTCAAAATATGATTCCGCGGAAATTACGCAATACTGGGAGAACATGCTCCATTACCGGTTTATCATGACGTTCCGGGTGGAAGGATTCAGCGTTCCAAAGCTGGAGGAGCGTCTGGCCGATCTGATGCAGCAGAATATTTTCAAGCCGCACACCGTTATTCTGGACGGTCTGAAATTTGATGAATCCGGGCGGGGGCTGCTGGTGGAATTAAAGGAAATGGCCGGAAAATACGCCATGCGCATCTGGTGCACCGTTCACACGCATCGTCATGAACCGCCCAAGGAAGACGGATTGCCTCTTTCTTTCCTTCATGTGGCGGATCTTTTTGATGTGCTGGTGCAGTTGTCTTCCCGGGGGCCCGAAGTGTATATCAAAGCCCTCAAGGGCCAGTCGCCCGATTCCCGGCAGGATGCCCTGCTGCTCGATCCGGCGACCATGCTGATCAAATCATAAACAATGGAGGCAGTCCGGCGGACCGCCTCCATTGTTTTTTCTTCCGGTTCTTTGTTTTGTCAAAACCGAGAACTTCCGTTTATTCTTTGTACAGACTGTTGAGCAGATCCCCGTATTTGTCCAGAACCGCCTGGCGCTTGAGCTTCATGGTCTGCGTGAGCATGCCGCTTTCCAGCGTGAAATCCTCCAGGATGAAGGCGAATTTCTGGGGAATTTCATAAGATCCGATCGTTTTTCTCAAATGATTCTGCACCTCGGCGGTCAGCAATTCCTTGAAATTGCGGCCGGCGGGATTGCCGGGATCGAACAGGCTCTCCGGCTTCACGGACAGATTCAGCTTCTCGGCCATCTGCCCCAGAAGCTTCATATCGGGAACAATCAGACCCACGTTGTATTCCTGACCCGCCCCGTAAATCATGGCGTTCAGGATCCAGGGCAGGACCTTCATTTCCAGTTCGACGGCGTCCGGGTGGATGTATTTGCCGTTGGCCAGCTTGTATTCTTCCTTGAAGCGGCCCGTGATGAACAGAAATCCGTCATCGTCGAGGCGCCCCCGGTCTCCGGTGCGCACGCCGCGCATCCCGTTCATTTCCACGATCACTTCTTTTGTCTTTTCCGGTTTGTTGTGGTAGCCGATCATGCACTGGGGGCCGAAGCAGATGATTTCACCGTCGTCGCTGTTGTCTCCCGTCCGCGACCGGTCGATTACCACCTTGGTTTTGTTGATCGGCTTTCCGACTGACCCCAGGCGGTTGCCCATCAGGGGGGAGTTGATGGTAATGGCCGGAGACGTTTCGCTGAGCCCGTAAGCGTCATAAGTCGGGATTCCCACGTCGATGAAAAATTTCGCGATTTCCACGTTCATGGGGGCGCTGCCGGTTACGGCGTTGACGAGGCGTCCGCCGAACCGCTCCCGGATCTTATTCAAAACGATCTTATCCAGAAGTTTGAATTTCAACCCGGCCTTGCCCGTTTCCCGCTTTTGCTTTGCCGCGTCCAGCGCCATTTCAAAGAGCTTCAGCTTCAGCCCGCCTTCCTCCCTCATTTTGGCCCAGACGCCGTTATAGACTTTGTTGAACACCCGGGGCACCGTGGTCATGAAGGACGGCTGAATCTTGGGCAGATCATCGATCAGGGTTTCAACCGATCCCATGATGCCGATGGAGCCGCCGCGCAGCATAAACGCGTGCAGGTCCGCCGTAATGCCGAAAGAGTGCGCCCAGGGAAGCATGGAAATGCATCGACCCTCTTCGGTCAGGTTTAAAAACCAGGCGAGCGCGCCCTTGACGTTTTCCGCCAGATTGCCGTGGGAAAGAAGCACTCCCTTGGGCTCGCCGGTGGTTCCCGAAGTGTAGATCAGGACGGCAACATCGGAGTATTTGGGCTTCTGCGACGGGACGGGTTTTTCGGCGCCTTTTTTCTCCAGGGCGGCCATCGTCTTGTCCCCCGTGCCTTCAATCAAATAGATATGCTGGAGTGTTGGAATTTCCGCGGGGAAATATTTCACCTTCTCCAGAATTTCGGGCTTGGAAACGAGAAGGACCTTGACAGCGGCGTCCTTGATAATATATTTCCACATCGTCACCAGTTCTTTTTCGTACATCGGCACGAAGGCGGCGCGCAATCCCTGCGTGGCCATTTCTCCGATCACCCATTCCTTGCGATTGTTCGCAATGATTCCGACCGTATCCCCGGCCTGAACCCCTAGCGAAGCAAGACCACCCCGCAAATTGTCGACGCGGGCGGCGATTTGCGCGTAGGTTACCCACTGATACACCCCGGAAGAATCTTTTTCTCCAATAAACAGATTGTTGGCGTATTTGGAAACGCTGTTTTCAAAAATCTCCACCAGATTGTCCGGGGACTCATACGTGTTTTGATACTCGCCATATTCAAAAATCGCCATGCCCTTACCCGCTCCTTTCGAAATTTGATTAATCGTTGCTGAAAATTGACGCCCTCGTAAAAAGGAATTCAAACCGTCACTCCGGCGAACCCCGTATCGCAGTACGGGCAGGCGCCGGGGTCCATAACTCATTGTAATTACCGGATACCGGCCTTCGCTAGAGGTATGACGAAAAGAGCGCGAAAAAGACTTTTTACGAGGTCGTCATGTTTCGTTAGTCAATGAATTGAGAGCTTTGAACAATGTCATTTCGAGGAGCGTGAGCGACGAGAAATCTTAAGGATGGCC
>JAAZOZ010000284.1 GCA_012797505.1 Smithella sp.
GTCTTCGACTATCTCCGTATGACAAAAAACACTTGCCAATCAATACATTGAAGGGAGAACAAATTTACCGTGTGCCCCAACTGGTTTGCTATTGACATTCACGTTTTCCGGGGCTACATTAAACTCACACCAGGCAGTGCTTTTTAAAAGTCCACAAGCGCGCCGATTCCGGAAGCCTCCTTTCTCAAACATCAAGCCCCTGCTGTCATTCACTTTCATTCGCTCACCGCATTGCTCGCAGACGGAAGAAATCACGGGAAAACAACGTTTTGTGGGAAAGAGAATAAATGAAGAAAGGATTGATCCAGCCAGGAACAAAAATTAAATCGAAAGGAGGTTCCTTATGCCCGCAAGAAAATTGAAAGAATATTTGGACAGTCAGGCCGTTAAGTACATCAAAATTGCTCATTCACCGGCCTATACGGCCCGGGAAATTGCCCAGTCCCTGCATATCAAGGGGGGCATGGTGGCAAAGACCGTCATTGTTGTGATGGAGGGAAAGATGGCCATGGCGGTTCTGCCGGCCAATCGCTCCATCAACTTTGACCACTTTCGCAAGGCCGTCGGCGATCAGGAGATCCATCTTGCCACGGAGGGCCAGTTCAAGGGACTGTTTCCGGATTGCGAAGTCGGCGCCATGCCTCCTTTCGGGAATCTATACGACATGGAGGTTTACGTGGACGAGCATTTACGGGAAGATGAGGATATCTTTTTCAACGCCTGCTCCCATTCGGAACTGGTGCGGATGTCCTACCAGGATTTTGAAAGGCTCGTAAACCCCAGGGTGATCAAACTTACCTGATGCCGGTTTTTTTCGTTTAATCCGGTGAAGCAGCCGGAAAAGCAAAGCGCCGCCGGAAGTGTCGGCGACCGAATTTCAAGAAAGGAGAGCCGTTATGTCAAAACTGAATTTGACGCCGGAAGAGGAAGCCAAAGTTCTGGAAATCCTGGAAAGGTACCTTCCGGAACTGCAGAATGAAACGGTGCATACGGACAATAAAGAACTTCGCAAATTTTTTAAGGAACGCCAGGCGTTTATGGAAGAGCTGATGAGGCGGTTGAAAAGCTGAGCATAACGAATATTTCAACGACCTGAATCCAGGCTTTTCCCCCTATGCCAGAGGAACGCCCGACCGGCCGGCCATCCGTTTCCAAAAGCGGATGGCCGGGGCGGAGGCCGCCTTTTGAATTTCTTTCATCCGGATCGTCATGGCTTTTTCCTGACGTTCCGCCTTCCGGAATGCTTCAGGTATCGCACATAAACACCTCCCGCGATAAGCAGTTTTTATAGGGCTGCGAGGATGGAGGTAGTGACGGTCGCCATGATCTTATAAAAATCCGTTGCGGCATGAGCGACGACCTTTTCCGCAAACGTCCGTCCAAAATTCGTGAGATGCTTTTCCAGAGTCTCTTTTTGCAGTTTCTGGGCGAGCGCCTCGTTTTCCTTGTTGCCTTTCTTCATGGCCGCAAGCTCGTTGAAGTACAGATAGGCCATGAATTCAAGCTCGACCGCGATGTGATCGGGCGGTAGTTTAAAATCGTCCACCAGGTTGAGCCCCGCTTCGTAATACAGCCTCGCGATTTCAAAGGTCGACTCCTGGAGAAGCTTTCCTTCTTTGTAAACGGATTCGAAAAGATAAACCAGCCGGGGTTTTGACGAAAAGAACATCCGGGTATAATCTTTTTCCATCTCCAGAAGCAGCTCTGCCTCGTTCTGACCGGCGGCGGTGTATTTTCTTTCCATGACCGCGATCCGATCGGTCCAAGCGGCCTCCGGCTGGAGGACATTGAGCCATTCGTTCAATGTGGCCGTGAATTCCCCCGAGACCAGTTTTTCCACAAGGAGCTGATCCGGATAGTTAAATGCCTGCGCCAGGAGGTTGAAAAGCGCCGCCCGGGCCTGCAGACCGATTAAACGATCGTCCGGTCCGGTCCGGCGCGTTGTTGTTTTTTGGTTGCTCATAAATATTTCCTAACAAATGTCCGCCCGATTGTCCAATGACCGACAAATCGGCAAACGTTCCGGCGGCGCCGGAAGGCGCCGCCGGAACGCGGTTCATGGTTTCGTTACTTCTTTGCCTTCTTGGCCTCCGCTTCAATACGGGTCCTTCTTTCGCTGTACTTTTTGAAGCCTGCGACAGCCAGAGCTGCCATTGCCGGAACGCCGATGCCGCCGTCCAGAGAAACCTTGCCCTTGAGGGCCTTCTTTGCCACCTTGGGATAGCCGAACTTCGTGGGATCTTCCTTGGCCAGAACGAACAGATGGGTTCCGCCGTTTTCTTCGTAGCCGTACAGTTTGAGTTTCTTCTCTTTGGCCAGCTTTGCCGCCAGTTTCTTCATTGCTTCATATTCGCCGAACTGCAGCGCGCCGGTGGGGCAAACCTCCGCGCAGGCCGGTTTCTTGTCCTCGCTGATTCTGTGCGCGCACATGCTGCACTTGACGATCTTCTTCGTATCCGCGTCAAATTGGGGAACATGGAACTTGCACACACGGACGCAGGTCTGGCAGCCGATGCACTTCTGGGCATTGTAAAGAACTGGACCGTATTCCGATTTGGTCAGGGCTTTCACCGGACAGTTTTCAACGCAGTCCGGCTCCAGACAGTGCATGCAACGCTTTTGATAAAGTCCGTCGTCATTGATTTGGACAAAGGTTCGGAAGAGCCCCTTTGACGCCTGGTCGTGATATCTGAACTCCTGGATGCACCGGTAGGCGCAGGAGTTGCATCCCGTGCAGAATGTGTCGTCCAGTAAAATGGCATACTTTTTCATTTCGTCACCTCACTACATCTTCTTTATGCTGACAAAAACATCTTCAACCCATCCCATTCCGGTCGGATCGAACTTCTTTAACATCGCCGGATCCTTCTGCGGGATCAAATCGCCGTCCCGGTAACCGAAATTGGCCGCCACCTTCAGGTTCTTGGCCCGGTGCCCGATGCCGTGGAACAACAGGACGCAGTCGTTTCTTGTGATGCGCTTCGTCAGATGCACCTTGGCTTTCTGTGGCCGAGGAAGATCCTTCATGTAGGTCGGATCGTTCTCGATGATGACGCCGTCGCCTTCCTTGAGACCCAGCTTGGCCGCAGCCTCGGGGTTGATCCATGCCGTATCCATGTGGTTGCGGACCGTCACTTCCTTGAGGACGGGGTTGTTGATGAAATTGGGATCGGCATGCATATACCAAGGCGCCCGGGTGATGAGCAGCGAGAACTTGTAGTCTCCCGTGGTTTCATGCCAGCGGGCATGCCAGACGGGCAGCGGGCTGTGGCCGACTTCGGCAAATTCGTTGATGTACAGCTTCACCCTTCCTCTGGGCTTGCCGTAGCCGATCTGCTCGATCTGCTTGTAGTTCTGATACTCTTTTTTATCGATCCACAAACCGCCCTTCTTCATGAAATCTGCGGCGTTCTCGGCAATCCCCGCCTTCTTGACCGCGACATCGCTCAGATTTGTCGGAATCTTCTTCGCCGGATTGCCGCTGCCGTCCGTTGTCCAGTATTTCGGCGCCAGCGCCAGACCGATCTTCATGGCGAAGCCGCCCCAGCCGATCTGGTCGCCCGGCGATTTCTGCACCGGCGTACCGCCGACGATGCAGGGATATTTCGGATAGTAGAGACGCAGGTCCATCTTGCCCTCTTCAAACTGGTGGGGCGCCGGCACGACGTAGTCGCAGAAGTAGCCCAGATCGTCCAGGTACAGGTTCCAATCCACCACGAGTTCCAGTTTCTGCGAGGCGGCCTCGAACATCTGGGAGTGGATCATGGCAAACAATCCGCGGTGCGGGTTCCGGAAGAAGGCAACCTTTGCGCGGTTCGTCTTGTAAAGTCCCCATCCCACCATGCCGTAATGACCCGGCGCCGAAAAATCTTTTTTCCGGTAAATATTGTCGGTGACCGGAAATTCATTGCGGAAGTCCACCGGCTGGGCGGGCTGCTCGGGATAAGGCGCCACGGGCGGGGCAATCTCATCGATCCAGGGAATCTTGACGTCATGCAGCAGGAGCATGCCGCCTTCATGGTCGATCGAGCCGGCCAGGGCGTTTAGAATCTGGATGGCGTGGCGGAGCCGCCAGCTGTTGGCGTAATTGGGACCCGCTGCGTCACGTTTGTATGTGGGAATCAACGCGTAAGGCGCGGCGGCCGCAAAATCCCTGGCAATCCTGCTGATGGCCTTGGCCGGAACATCGCTGATCTTCGCTGCCCACTGGGGCGTATAGGTTTTCGTTGCCTCGGCCAGAAGCTGCAGAACCGGCTTGGCCTTGACTTGCCGTCCGTCGATCGTCACGGTAAAGGTGCCGCCGAGAGCCGGGTCATCGCATTCATCGATGGGTTCGGCTTTTTTCTTTTTTGTGGACCAGGCCAGAAACATCCCGTCGGCTGTTTTCAGATGCGTCTGCTTTTCAACGTCCACCAGAGCCGCTCCGTCCGAATATTTGGACATGAATTCCTTGTTGTACTTTTTGCCGGCCATCATTTGATTAATCATGGCCAGCGCAACGGCCAGATCCGTTCCCGGCTTGATCGCGTAATACTCACTGGCGAAATTGTCCGTCATGGGCGTGCGGACCGGGTTGAACATAACGATCTTGCCGCCGTTTCTTTTTCCCGCCGCCCAGTGATTGAGCATGCCCGCTTTGCCGCACTTGGAAAAAGAGTCGAATCCGAACCAGACCTGGTATTTGCACGTGTCGTAATCATAACCGCACACATGGTGGCTCGGGGTGTAGCAGCTGGAATAAAACTTGTTCGGCGGATTGGTCAGCGTCAGACAGTTGATGTAGTAGTGTGTGCCGAAACATTCCGTCCGCTGATCGCTGCGGGTGCAGCCGATGGACTGACACAGGCGGTTGGTGTAGGGATCGCCCGGCGACGCCATCAGAATTTCTTCCGGTTTGTAGGTTTTCATCTTGGCAATGATTTCGTTGACCGCATCTTCCGTCTTCATGACGACCCAGCCGGGATCCACGTCAGTTCCCTTCGTCTTGTTGGTCCTTTTCAGAGAAACCATCAAGCGGTCAGGATCGTACATGGAATCAACAAACCCCATGCCCTTGATGCAAAACTTTCCGTTGGAAACGGGATCTTCCGGACGGCCTTCCAGGGTCAGCGCTCGTTCAAGACCGGTGGCGGGGTCAACGCCGACCACGACATTATAGGCGCAGTCCGCTTCGCAGGCCCGTGCGCAAACCTGCGGCACCTTCTTGGTAATGCGGTACGGCATCTGCTCCTGGGGGTGATCCCCGAAAGCCCAGGCGGCCCGCATATTTCTGAAGGGAAAAGCCGTCATCGCCGTGGCGACACCGGCGGCTCCCGCCAGCTTCAAAAAACTTCTTCTTTTCATTGAGATCTTCTTTTCCATTGACATTACCTCCTTTACACATGGAACCGACAAAATATTCTTTCCAAGTCATTCGAGTGTTCGGTTTCACCGAACATCGTCCGACACTCGAAATTTTCTTGTCCAGACAGCCTGCGCCGTTAAGGCGTCGACCATTCTGCTAAGTTCAGCATAAAGGATTAAAAGGGATTGTCAAGGTAATTTTTCAGTTATTTCATATAGTTATGTGTTATAGAGCATATGCCCGGTGGAACATAACCAGATGAAAGAAGGGGGGTATGCGTTCAATACTCATTTCTTTTCATCGCTTTTCGGAAGGGGATCTTTAAGCACGATAAACGGGGACCGGCGCACTTGGATAAATGCATCGACGTCTTTTTCAAGTTTCTCGAATTCAGCCAGCAGCATTCGCGCGTCTTTTGTCAGGTGCATTTTCTTGTCATCGCCCACTTCAACAATTTTTTTGCCGATGCGCTCTTCCGTCAATTTAATTTTTCCCCAGGCCGCGCGATAGGACATTTTCAATTGTTTGGCCGCCCCGTACAGGCCATGACACTCATCGATGGCTTTCAAGAGCTGGTCGCGTCCCTCACCGAACAGGGCGTGGCCGTCCTTTTCCAGCCATATTTTAAATTTAATTTCCATAATCACCTTCAAAAAATATTCTTTTCCGGACTTTCCCATAACCGGCTTGATTGCCGGAGGGGGCATCCGTCGCGGGTGCAGCAACGCAAAAATAACAAAAGGATTTGCCAAGCCGCCGTCTTAAACATTTGAATATTTAATATTCTTATATTTTTTTCCGGGCAAAGCAACTTCTTTTTGGTGTATATGACCGGTCGGGAATATATTTCCGAAAATTCTTTGTCAGATCGTTGAATATTACTGTTCGGGAATGGTCCGGGGCTTAAGTTCGCTGGGGCTGCGTTTTCTTATGCTTTGCTCGAATATTTCGATGGGAGTTAGGATGACAAAAAAAAAGAGGGGTAACATAACCCCTCGTTTTTATTATTGGCGTCCCCATGGGGAGTCGAACCCCAGTTACAGGCGTGAAAGGCCCGTGTCCTAGGCCTCTAGACGATGGGGACGTTATCGGCCTGGCGTGCAAGCAAGTTGCGCCTTATATATTTTTCAATCCGGAA
>JAAZOZ010000285.1 GCA_012797505.1 Smithella sp.
ATCAAAACCTTCACTTATGACGGCGATACACCCGATGACGCGCGCCGGGCCATCCGCAGGCAGGGGCACATTGTCGTCACCAATCCCGACATGCTGCACGCGGGCATTTTGCCGCACCACACCAAGTGGCAAAAGCTTTTTGTCAACCTCAAATACGTCGTGATCGACGAACTGCACATCTACCGCGGCATTTTCGGTTCGCATTTCGCCAACGTGATCCGCCGGCTCGTCCGCATCTGCCGCTTCTACGGCGCCAACCCCGTGTTCATCTGCTGTTCGGCCACGGTGGCCAACCCGCGCGAGCACGCGGAAAAAATTCTGGAGCGCCCCGTGGCGCTGCTCGATAAAAGCGGCGCGCCCGCGGCGGCCAAAACCTTTGTGCTGTACAACCCGCCCATCGTGAACCGCGAACTGGGCATCCGCCAGAGCGCCATGACCCCGGCGCGCAAGATCGCCTCCGATTTAATCGGCAACCACATACAGACGATTGTCTTTGCCACCAGCCGACTCAATGTGGAAGTCCTGACCAAATATCTCAAAGACAAATTCGTCAAAACGAAGCCCCTCGACGACCACTTTGTCACCGGCTACCGCGGCGGGTATCTGCCCAACCTCAGGCGCGACATCGAAAGCGGTCTGCGTTCGCGCGAGGTGATGGGCGTCATCAGCACCAACGCGCTGGAGCTGGGCATCGACATCGGCAATCTGGAAGCCTGCATCATGGCCGGCTATCCCGGCTCCATTGCCAGCACCTGGCAGCAGGCGGGCCGCGCGGGAAGGCGCACGGGACGATCTCTGGCGATTTTGATCGCGCGGAGCAACCCGCTGGATCAGTTCATCATGGAAAACCCCGACTACTTCTTTTCGCTCTCGCCCGAACACTGCCGGATCAATCCGGACAATCTGCTGATTCTCCTGCATCACATCAAAAGCGCGGCGTTTGAACTGCCGTTTGAAAAGGGCGAAAAATTCGGCGGCGAAAACCTGGAGGAGTTTCTGCAATACCTTGAAGAAAAAGGCGTCCTGCACCAAAGCGGCGACCGCTGGCACTGGGCGGCGGAAAGCTATCCGGCCGACGAGGTCAGCCTGCGCGCCATCAACCCGGAAAACGTCGTGGTCGTCGATGCGACCGACGCGGGCAATCACAAGGTCATCGCCGAAGTGGACTGGGACAGCGCCTTCACCGCCGTCCACGATGAGGCCATCTACATGCTGGCTTCCGAGCAGTACCATGTGGACCGACTGGACCTGGAGCGAAAGAAGGCCTACGTCCGGCGGGTGGACGCGGACTATTACACCGACGCCATGACGTACACCAACGTGCGCGTCATCGATTCGTTCGATCATCACCGGACCGGCGGCGCGATTGTGGAACACGGCGAGGTGCAGGTCGTTCGCAAGGTGGTGGGCTACAAGAAGATCAAATTTTACACCTCGGAAAATCTGGGCTATGGGGACGTGAATCTTCCGGAAAAGGACATGCACACGACCAGCTACTGGTTTACGATTCCGCGCGACCGGCTGCGCGCGCTCGATTTCACGCCGGCGGAAGTGATCGACGGGTTGTCGGCGCTGGCCTACACCCTGCAGCACCTGTCGGCCATGTTTCTGATGGCGGACACACACGACATCGACCGGTCGCTCGGCGACAAGTCCGGCGAGTGGTTCGTCAGCCAGGGGAAAACAGGCCGCGTCATTACCTCGTTCTCCGGCGGCAGGCCTCAGGCGGCAAGCGGGCCCGACGGCGCGCGCATCGATGAATTCGACCCGACGATCTTCATCTTTGATGCCTATCCCGGCGGCATCGGCTTTTCGGAGCTCCTCTACCACGAGCACGCCAACCTGCTTTCCGCCGCCCGAAGTTTGATTAAAAAGTGCCCCTGCGCGTTCGGCTGCCCGTCGTGCGTCGGCCCCACGCTGGAAGTCGGCAAAACCGCCAAGGAGATTGTGCCGAAGATCATTGATCTGGTGTTGAATCAATGAAATCGATTGATAAATTAAAACGGCTGACGGGCGAAAGCGTTTCATCGAAACTCCAAAATGAAATGCCGGCTGTCCCTCCGTCATCAGAAAAACAATTCCGGATCGACGATCTGCGACGCCGCATCGACGGCGTTGTCGCGCGCTCGACCGCGCGCGCAAGGGCTGCGCAGGATGAAACAAGGGCGCGCGGCAACCGGGCGCTTTGCGAAATCCTGGAGGGGGAAGAGCGCGAAAACCGGCACGGCCGCTTTTTTCTGGCCGGGGGTTTTCTTTCCGGCGCCAGCCGCCACGGGCACCGCAGTATTTTCGAGGCTTTCGATATCGACATGACCGCGGCGGGCATGCTCGCCAACAACCCGGCCCTGGGCGCTTATCACTCTTCCGACGCGCTCTTTCTGGACACGGAAACCACGGGGCTTTCCGGCGGAACGGGAACCATGGCGTTTCTCATCGGCCTGGGCTGGTTCGAAGAAGGCCGGTTTCACGTCCGGCAGATTCTGGCGCGCGATTTCAGCGAGGAGCCCGCGGCGCTGGCCTGCCTTCAGGAAAT
>JAAZOZ010000286.1 GCA_012797505.1 Smithella sp.
CCTCCTGCGCCTTTTTCTCCTGTGTGATGTCCTCGTAGGTCACCACCACGCGCTTTTCGCGCAGCTTTTCCCCGATGCGGGAGGCTTTCATTCGGCAGAGGATTTCCCGTCCGTCCTTGTGCCGGCAGGGAAACTCCGTTTCATAGGTTCTCTGATGCTCCAGATTTCTGTAAAAAATCTCACCGATTTTATCCGCTTCTTCCTCGTTGCGGTAAATCATTCGGATGCTCTTGCCGATCAGTTCCTCCCGGTGCCAGCCGAAGATCATCTTGACGGCGTGATTGGCGAAATTGATTCGCCGCTCGTGCAGCCCCACGACGGCCTGAGGAATCGCGTCGAGAATCGACGATTCCAGCGCCTCCAGCTCCTCCAGGCGCCGTCCGGCTTCCTTGCGTTCGGTGATGTCCATGGAATTGCCCAGAATGGCCCGCCGCCCCTTGAAAGTGATGGACATGGCGGTTTCCATGATCCACTTGATCCGTCCGTCTTTCGTGACAATCCGAAATTCATAGGGGGAAAAGCGCTGCCCTTTCAGCATCATGATCGCATTTTTGGCGGTTCGTCGCCGGTCTTCCGGCAGGATGAGCGAAGGGGGGCTCATCTTCAAAAGCTTTTTTTCGGGATAGCCCGTGTAATCCAGAAAGTGGGAATTGATGAATTGAAACTGTCCGTCCTGCATGATGTAGCAGCCGACCTGAGAGCTGTGCGCCAGAATCTTGTACAGGTCTTTTTCCGACGTGACGTGCAGCTGGGTGTGCTCCTGGGCCGACAGCCGCTTCTGCAGGGACGCGATCAGATCGACCAACTCTTTTTTTGTTTTTTTCTCCAGATTCATTCGTTTGCCCGCTTTGGATTGAACTGGCGGCATCTAAACACAATTGAAGGGAAAAATAAATACTTTAGTAAAAAAGGGGAAAGTGGAAAGTGATGAGTGGAAAGAAAGGTCATGGGTAATGGGCCCGGGGCGATGGGCAATGGCTGTAGGGCGCGGTCCCCGAACGCGCCGCAAGGTGAATAATGCCCTTCGACAAGCTCAGGGTGACAATATTGGTGTCATGGTGAGCCAGTCGAGTGGTGAACCTGTCGAGTGGTGAGCTCGTCGAGTGGTGAGCCCGTCGAGTGGTGAGCCTGTCGAGTGGTGAGCCTGTCGAGTGGTGAGCCTGTCGAACCATGACAATTTATTTCGTCTGCTTGACCACGCTCATGGCCGTGGCGATCAGCGTCGAGATGTCTCCGAAGTTGGCCGGCAGAATCAGCGTGTTCCCCTGTTTGGCCAGGTGGCCGAACTGCTCGACCAGCTTTTCCGCCACGCGCAGCTGCACCGCCTCCATGCCGCCCTCGGCCCGCACCGCCTGCGCCACCGCTTTCAGGCCGTCGGCCGTCGCGGCGGCCACGGCGCGGATGGCCTCCGCCTGGCCGGTTGCCTCATTGATTTGTTTCTGGCGGACGGCTTCCGATTCCAGAACCACCTTTTGTTTCTGGCCTTCGGCCACGTTAACCGCGGACTGCTTCTCGCCTTCCGACTGCAGAATCAC
>JAAZOZ010000030.1 GCA_012797505.1 Smithella sp.
ACCCCCAAAACCTGATAATAATCTTCAGCCATAAAAATGTCCTTTGTTTTTTATATTTAAAATATCCTTATGGCGGTAATTTAAGCAGGAATTCCCATTTGAAAAGCTTCAAGATTCAATTTTACAAGTTTTTGCGGAAAAGATTTCCGGATGACGCTTTCCCAAATCGAGGTCTTAATGTCCATTAACGAAGAGAGGGTTCCGAGAAGGACGACATTGGCTGTTTTCAGGTTGCCTGCTTTCAGCGCAAGCGAAAGCGCATCAACGGCAATCACCCTCGGGTAATTATTTTTTAAAAACTCAATAATATCATCAGGATATTGAGAATCCCCGAGATTGACGGCCGGGGGGTTGATTTGTTCGGTATTCAGGATGATGGAAGCGTCCGCGCTTAAGTATTTCAGGTAGCGGAGCGCTTCCATTTTCTCAAAGGAAACAAGGGTTTCAATGGTTCCCGGCTCTGCCAGCGGGGAATAAACCTTTGCGCCGTAGCGAACGTGGCTGGTAACACAGCCGCCGCGCTGCGCCATGCCGTGAACTTCGCTTTTCTTGACGTCGTAACCTGCTTCCATCATGACTTCGCACAGAATATCGCTGGCCCGCAGGATGCCCTGCCCGCCCACACCGGCAAACAGGATGCTTTTTACCTTGTCGTCTTTCATAAACCTTTCCTCTTTTTCAGCCAATCGCGCCGAATTTGCAGACCTGGGCGCACAAGCCGCACCCGTTGCACAGCGTCTCGTCAATTTCAGCGATTCCTTTTCGCTTGGAGCCCTCCTTCGTAACGCCTTTTTTCCAGGCGATCGGCGGGCAGTTCAGTTCCAGACAGGCCCGGCAGCCTTCGCACGCATCCGGATCCACCTTAAGCGGCGGTTTGGGCTTTTGGTTTGCCCTTTTAAACAGGACGCAGGGGCTTTGGGCGATAATGACGGAAGGACCGGAGCTGGCCAGTTCGTCCTTGATCGCAATGCGGGCTTCCTTCACGTTGTTCGGATCGATCACCCGGATGTTTTCAATCCCCAGGGCTGATATTAAAATATTCAGGTTGACTTTTTTGGTTTCTTTCCCCATCAGCGTGTAGCCTGTTCCCGGATGCTCCTGCATGCCGGTCATGGCTGTGGTGCTGTTGTCCAGAATAATAATCAGGGCATCGCTTTGGTTGTAGGCCATGTTCATCAGGGGGGCGATGCCGGAGTGAAGGAAGGTGGAATCTCCAATGACGCCGACCACCTTCCCTTTCCCTTTGTCCTTCAGGGCCTTGCTCATGCCGTGGGCCATGCCGATGCTGGCGCCCATGCAGATGCAGGAATGCAGACCTTCCAGAGGCTTCAGATAGGACAGTGTGTAGCAGCCGATATCGCCGTGAACATACGTTTTTGATTTTTTGAGCGCGTAAAACAATCCCCGGTGAGGACAGCCGGGACAGAGGTTCGGCGGCCGTTGTGCCAGGCTTCCCGGATAGGGCGAAACGGCGTCCTGCCCGCCGGAGGCAATGGAATTCCGGATGACGCCGGGATCAAATTCATTCGTGTAGGGGAAGATTTCTTTGCCGGTCACCTCGATGCCCATGGCCCGGATCTGCTCTTCCAGATAGGGATCGAGTTCTTCTACAACATAAATCTTTTTGACCCTGGAAGCAAAATGCCGGATCATTTTCACCGGCAGCGGATAGACCATGCCCAGCTTCAGGTAGGAATAATTCGGGAAAACGTCCTTGGCGTAATTGTAGGGCATGCCCGCGGTAATGATGCCGACTTCGGGGTCGTTGATTTCCATTTTATTTTCAGGAAACGTTTCCGCAAATGAAAGCAGGGCTTTCTGGCGCTTTTCCACTTCCACGCGGCGGGTGCGCGCGTTGATGGGAACCATGACGTATTTTGCCGCGTGATGCGCCAGGGTGGTTTTGTCTTCGGGAATCCGCGGTTCACCCAGCGTCACCACGGATTTGGAATGGGAGACGCGCGTCGTCGTGCGCAGAAAGACCGGCGTGTCGAATTGTTCGCTGAGGGCGAAGGCGAGCTTGACATACTCCTTCGCTTCCTGGGGATCGGCCGGCTCCAGCATGGGAATTTTGGCGAACTTGGCGTAGTTGCGGTTGTCCTGCTCGTTTTGCGAGCTGTGCATGGACGGATCATCGGCGCTGATGATGACCAGAGCCCCCGCGATTCCGGTGTAGCTGACGGTAAAAATCGGATCGGCGGCCACGTTCACGCCGACGTGCTTCATCACCGCCAGCGCCCTGGCGCCGCCCAAAGCCGCGCCGATGGCCACTTCCACCGCGACTTTTTCATTGGGCGCCCATTCGGCGTAAACGCCGTCGTACCGGGCGAACTGCTCCATGATTTCGGTGCTGGGCGTGCCCGGGTAGGCCGCCGCAAACCTCACGCCCGCCTCATACACGCCGCGGGCGATGGCTTCATTTCCCGACATCAGTACTTTTTTCAAATGTTGCGCCTCCGTTAATCAACTGCTTTCTGAAACCGGATGCGAAAAATCAGCCGAGAGCGGCGATCTTTCGCTGAATAAAAATTCTGGCCGCCGGTTCCGTTGTTTTTTCCAGAGCCTTTTTATAATATTCCAGAGCCTTCGCTTTGTCGTTCAATTCTTCGCAAGCGCGCGCCAGGTTGCGCAGGCTCATCATCTCGAAGCCGGTATGATAAACCTTTTGCGCCTGCTCAAAATATTTCAGGGCCGCCCGAAAGTCCTTTTTGGCTTCGTATGCGTATCCCAGAGACGTCAGCGCCAGAAACTTGACCCCCGTTTTATCCGATCCCGTTTTGGCGATGAATTTTTCGTAGGAAGTGATCGCCCTGTCCATGTCTCCCTTATTGTAATAAATGTTGGCCAGATGGTAATGGGCCATCCGGCCGCTCCAGGTGTAGGAATACTGATCCGTCAGCTTTTGAAAGACCGGAATATTGGCGTCCGCCGTTTGCGGATTATCGCCGCTTTTCAGGATATTTTCCTGAGCCTGGGCATATAATTTCAGGGCGGCGCCGGAGTAGTAGCTCCAGTAAAAATAAATGCCCAGAACCAGCAGCACGGCGCAGGCCAGGGCTGTTCCGGCAATGAGCACACGGCTTTTATTTTCCTCAACGTACTCGCCCACTTTCTCAAAGGCGGTTTGAAAAGCGTCCGGGCTTTTCAGTTCTTTTTTGGATAACTTGGCGGCCATTTTACTCCCCTTTGCTAATGGAATATTTTTCAATCAATCCGGTGATCAGCGCCGGCATTCTGCGGATTTTGCCCACGGAATTCGTGCAGGCATGGATGGTGTATCCTTCGGCGTGCAGCTTCTGCCGGTTTTCGTCCCAGATTTTGGAGCCAAACCGGATGCTGGCCCTCTTGATGTAGTCAAAGCTCGTTTCCACGGTGAGCAGGTCGTCGTAGGTTGCCGGCAGGAGGTAGCGGCAGAATACCTGCGTCAGAGGCAGATGGAGGCCCAGTTGATTCAAATCCGAATAAACAATTCCCACCTGCCGCATCAGTTCGTTGCGGCCGTGCTCAAACCAGCGGATATAGTTGGCGTGATAAACAATGCCCATTGCGTCCGTGTCGGCGTAAATCACGCGGATTTTTGTCAGATTACTTTCCAAGAAACGCGCTCCAGTCCCGGAGGAATTTGTCCATCAGCAGATGTCCGGGCGATACAACCAGACCGGCGGCGGCCTGGGCTTCGGAAAATTTCAATCCCCGGGCGAGATTTTCTTCCCGCCTGGACGACAGAACGGCAAAAGGGCTCGGATCGCCCACATGGGTTTTCACGTCGATCGGCGTCGGATGATCGCTGAGCACCAGAATGCGGTATTCTCCCCGTTCACCGATGCGCGTCAGAATCGGTCCGACAATTTTTTCGTCGAAAAACTCGATGGCCAGAATCTTCCCTTTTGCGTTGCCTTCATGGCCCATCTCGTCGGGCGCTTCCAGGTGAAGAAACACAAAATCCATGAACTTCAGCGCGTCGAGCGCCATCGCGGCCTTCCCTTCGTAGTTGGTATCGATGTACCCGGTGGCGCCCTCCACGCGCAGCGGTTTCAAACCGGCGTAAATGCCCAGTCCGTTGAGCAGGTCCACCGCGGAAATCATGCCGCCCCTGAGTCCGTATTTCTCAGTCAAAGGCGCCATCTGCGGCTTTCCCCCCTGCCCCCACAGCCAGATGGAATTGGCCGGTTTCTTCCCATCCGCGACGCGGGCGGCGTTGACCGGATGGTCTTTGAGGATGTCCGCGGCGGCGCGCATCAGTCCGAGAATTTCCTCCGCGCAATCGCCCTGCGGCAAAAACGGGACAATAGGCTTGCCGGGGATGTCGTGCGGCGGAGTGGTTTGCGGAGACCCGGCCGCGTTGCGCCACACCAGCAGATGACGATACCCGACGCCGGGATAAAACTGATACCGGGACGTGTTCAGCTTTTTGTTGAGGTCCAGGATGATTTCCCTCGCCTCGGGCGAAGAAATGTGCCCGGCCGTGAAGTCGTCCATGAACGCCGTCCCCTCCTGGGGCTCTCCGATATGCACCAGGTTGCAGCGGTAGGCGATGTCGCCTTGCCCCAGCGCAATGCCCTGGCTTGCGGCCTCCAGCGGTCCGCGGCCCGTGTAGGTTTCTTTCGGGTCGTAGCCCAGCACGCTTAAATTGGCAACGTCCGAACCGGGCGTAAAGCCTTCGGGAATGGTATCCACCAGCCCCAGGGTTCCTTCCGAGGCGATCTGATCGAGAAAGGGCGTCACGGCGCACTGAAGCGGGGTTTTCCCTCCAAGCTGCCGGCTTGGATAATCCGCCATCCCGTCTCCCAGCAAAACCACGTATTTCACAGATCCACGCCCCCTTACGTCCTTGTTCCCGCGCCTGCCGCCGTCGCCTGCGCCCGGCTTACAACTCATCCTCGATGCGAATAAGAATCGTTTTATCCCTTACAATGTCGAGCCGGTCGATTTTTTTCAACGCCTGGCGAACATTTTTCTCTTTCGCTTTATAGGTCGTCATCACGATGGGCACGGCGCCCGCCTCTTCCCTCGCCTTCTGGATCACGGTGGCCAGGCTGATGTCATGTGCGCCCAGAATGCCGGATATTTTTGACAGGACGCCCGGACGGTCCAGGGCGGTGAACCGGAAGTAATACTTCGTCTCGATGTTGTCCATCGGGACCAGCCGGATATCCTTCATGCCGGTTTCATCAATGGACCGCAGCGGCACCCGGCCGGAAATCCCCTTCAGTACATTGCGGGCGCTGTCCAGAATATCGCTGAAAACCGCGCTGGCCGTCGGCATCATGCCCGCGCCCTGGCCGAAAAGAAAGACCGGTCCGGAGGCGTCTCCCACCAGGTGGAACGCGTTGTAGTTGTGATTGACGTTCGCCAGCAGATGCCCCGACGCGATCATGGTCGGATGGATTCTGGCCTCCACCGCATCGCCTTTCAGCCTGCCGATTGCCAGCAGCTTGATCCGGTAACCCAGCTCCCCGGCGAAAGCAATGTCCTCCGCGCTGATTTTCGTGATGCCTTCCAGGTAAATATCCTTGAGCCGGACTTTTTTCCCGTAGGCGAGCGACAGGACAATGGCCATCTTGTGTGACGTGTCGATGCCTTCAATATCAAACGTCGGATCGGCTTCGGCAAACCCCAGCTGCTGGGCTTCCTTCAGGACCACATCGAAGGGCTTCCCCTCATTCGTCATTTTGGTCAGAATGAAATTGCAGGTTCCGTTCATAATGCCGACTATGGAGTGGATCCGGTTGGCCACCAGAGATTCCTTCAGTGTTTTGATGATCGGAATGGTCCCGCCGACACTGGCTTCAAAACCGATATCCACATTTTTTTTCTGCGCTGCCGGGAAAATCTCATTGCCGAACGTGGCCAGCATCGCCTTGTTGGCGGTCACCACATGCTTCCCTTTTTTGATGGCTTCCAGAACAAAGGTACGAGCCGGTTCATAGCCGCCCATCAGTTCGATCACAATGGAGATGTCCGGATCGTTCAGAATGTCGCGGGCGTCGGTCGTGAGCAGTTTTTTCGGGATTTTGACGCCGCGCGGGGAGGTGATGTCGATATCGGCGATTTTCTTCAAAACAAGCTTCGCGCCCAGTTTCTGGGCGATCAATTTTTCATTTTGCTCAAGCAGCCTGACGACGCCGGTTCCGATATTGCCCAGGCCGATCAGGCCGATGGATATGTTTTTCATTTTTTACCTCGAAATCAATAAGAAATCCGGCTTCGCGCCGCTTCTCCCCGCCTGTTTTCGCAAGGGAGGTACCCTATATCAAATCCCGTTGTTTTGTCAAATGGATAAGCGATCGAGGCCCTGTCCGGACCGAAGAGGTCACGGGGTTAATTGACGGCAAACCTCATCGTGAAGAGGCGTGGGAATTCCCGCGTCCCGGCCCGCCCGGCACAGAAACGACGTCAGGGTGTCCACTTCCGTCTGTTTGCCCTTTTCCCTGTCCAGTTGCATGGAGGTTTTCGCGTCATGGCTGAAGCCGCCGATCATTTCCATGGTTTTGTCCACTGCGTTTTGGGGCAGGCGAATCCGGCGCGCTTTGGCAACTGCGGCGACTTCCATCATCATCGCCCGCAGACGTTCGCGTAAACTTTCGTCCTCGCGGATGAAGCCGTATGTTTTGCCGGTTGCGGCCGTGAGCGATCCCAGGGGGCACATCATCAGGAATTTCATCCACAGCGCTTCCGTTATTTTGTCCGTCAGCCGGGCGTCAATTTTTGCCGCGAGCAGAAGATCGAGAATGTTTTTGTACCGGTCGGCGGATGCCCGGTTGTCCGTTCCGAAAATCAACCGGCAGGCGCCCTGCGTCTGGATCACTACGCCGGGTTGATCCAGGAAACTGATGATGTAAACGCAGCCGCTCGCGATGTCGGCCCCGGGCAGCACGGCGCGCAGCCTCTCTTTGCTGTCCACGCCGTTTTGCAGCGGGATCACTGTCGTTTTCCTGCTGATGTTCGGCGCCAGCGAGCGCGCCGATTCCTCAAGCGAGTAGCTTTTGACGCAGAGCAAAACCAGATCGAGCGGGCCCGCCAGGGACGGGTCGTCTGTGGCAATGTTCGGCCAGGCCGTATATTGGCCTTCACGGGTGTAAAGCTGAAGGCCGTTTTTCTGTATGGCCCGGAGATGCTCTCCACGGGCGATAAAGATAATTTCATGCTTTCCGGAAGAGGCATATTCCCGGGCCAGTTTGCCGCCGAAATATCCCCCTACCCCGCCGATGCCGACCACTGCGATTCTCATCGAAACAATCTCCTTTTCCGTCGCGAGTTAAACGAAATCCTCCAAAAGATCAAGTCTCAATATAGGGGCTTCAGTAGTTGATGGACAACTGGACTCCGATCAGCTGCCGGGCCCATTCCCATGAGTGATCAACATTGGAAAAATCCATCCGGTAATAGGGGCCGGCGGAAATATGACGGCTGACGGCCGCGTTGATGCCGATTTTCAGGCGATTCAGCATCAAGGCTTTCTCCCGGTTTTCGTAGTAGGATTCCAGGCCGGCGTAGGGAGTCAGAAGAGCCGCGGGAAGCGAAATCACCAGAATGTTTTTGAGTCTGAAATCGTTCCACTCCGGCAAAATCCGGTATTCGAAAAGGATTTGTTCCTCGATGGAGAAAGGACCGATCTTTGTCCGCAGGTTCAGGCTGGCGCCCGGATCCTGCTCCAGCGCCCAGGAACGGCCCTCGTCTTTCGTGTACCCCTGGCAGTACTGAATCTGGAAGGAGAGCCAGGGAAGCGGCAGCTGATAGTTCAGGCCGATTCCCCACTCCGCATAGTCATAGTTCGACATTTCATCGTCGGCCTGGATGTAGGCGTAGGAGATGCCCCGGAATTTTTCATTGAACGTGTAGGAAAAATTCAAATCCGTCCGCAGCGCCGTGTCGTGGTCCGCATACAGACACGGCGGGCATCCGCAGGCCAGGATCAGCCCTGATAAAACCAGCAGGAAATGCCGCAAAAAGCTGTTTTTGAGGTGCATGGAAAGTATCTTCAATCGGTTTCTTTCAAAGACCTGTTGCCCAGAAGACACTTTGAGCGGCCATTGGGAGCGTTTTGTATAATAAATCTTGGCGAAGCGAAAGATCAGCCTTTGACAACTGTTTGAGCCGAAGGCGAGTTTTGTCATTGCCTTTCGCAAGCCTTAGATTTATACAAAACGCTCACAGGCAAGCGAAAAGGGTATCTGGGCAACAGCCCGTCCGCACCCTTTATTTCGGGGCGCAGAGAAAACCGCCTTTCGGAAAGGCCTTGCCATTCTCATCCTGGGCCTTGGGGTGATAACCGACGGCCTTCTTCTCCGCGCCGCACACCTGTTTGCCGAGGTTTCTTTTCGATTTCGGCACCGGGCCGAAAGCCTCCGGGCGGTCCCACAGCATTTCATTGCCGAGAATCGCGGACTGGAGCTTGGGCGGGACGCGGTCCGGTTTCTTGCCCGGGCCCGCGGCAAACGCTGCCATGGAAACCGCCAAAAATGCCGCCACCGTCAACACTGCGATCATTCTTTTCATTTTCATACTGTGCTCCTTTCGGTTGAAAAGGTTGTTAAAAATTCAGAGGCGTTCCCTCTCCTTTTTGCTTTTTTACACCCGTACCGGGTAAAATGATATCATCCCGTTCTGGCCAGATCCAGCTTTCCCTGCCATTTCGCGATCAGCGTTTCTTTCAAAATGGCATGTTCGGGTTTGGTCAGGAGCGGATCGCGCGCCGCCAGTGCGAAGGCGTCCTCCTTGGCGTCGTTGAGAATGCGGGCGTCACGGATAATGCTGGCAATGCGGAAATCGGGCATTCCGGACTGCCGTGTTCCCAGAAAATCCCCCGGGCCGCGAATGGCCAGGTCTTCGTCGGCCAGGACAAATCCATCGGTGGTTTTTTCCATGACCTTCAGCCGTTTGCGCGCGTCACCCGACGCCTTGTAGTCGGCCAGCAGGATGCAGGCGGAGGGAATATCACGGCGGCCCACGCGGCCGCGCAGCTGATGAAGCTGCGACAGACCGAAGCGCTCCGCGTGTTCAATCACCATCAGCGAGGCGCGCGGCACGTCGATTCCCACCTCGATTACGGTTGTGGAAACGAGGATCGCGATTCGATTTTCCAGAAAATCCGTCATCACCGCGTCTTTTTCCCGGTCCTTCATCTTGCCGTGGATCAGGCCGACCCGGATATCCGGAAAAACGTCCTGCTGAAGATGTTCGGCCATTTTTGTCGCGTCTTTCAAATCCAGATTCTCCGACTGCTCCACCAGAGGATAAACGATGAACACCTGATGATGATTTGCCAGCTCTTTGCGAATGGCCTCATATACCGCTTCCCTTCTGTTTTCCCCCATGACCACCGTGCGCACCGGTTTTTTGCCGGGCGGCATTTCATCGATCACCGATACATCCAGATCGCCGTAAACCGTCATGGCCAGCGTTCGCGGGATGGGTGTGGCGGTCATCACCAGCACATCCGGGGAAAGGCCTTTGTTGCGCAGCGTTGCCCGCTGCAAAACGCCGAAGCGGTGCTGCTCGTCGATCACGACCAGCCCCAGCTTCCTGAAGTCCACGTCCTCCTGGATGAGGGCGTGCGTTCCGACGATGATGTCGGCTTTGCCGGACCGGATGCGCTCCAGCGCCTCTGTGCGTGCCGCGCCGTTCATGCCGCCGGTCAGCAAAACCACGCGCAGTCCGAGCGGTTCGGCCCACGCACAGAGTGTCGCATCGTGCTGCTTGGCCAGGATTTCCGTAGGCGCCATCAGCGCGGCCTGATACCCGTTTTCGCACACGGTGATCATGGCGGACATGGCCACCAGCGTTTTCCCGCTCCCCACATCCCCCTGCAGAAGGCGGTTCATGGCCGTTGGCTTCTGCAGATCCTTTTGAATTTCTTCCACCACCCGTTTTTGCGCGCCGGTCAGCTCAAACGGAAGCGAGGCAAAAAATTTTGCAAGCCAATTCCCTCCGCGGGAGAAGGAAATGCCCTTCTCCAGAACCCTTCCGGATTTCCTGACGGCCATTCCCAGTTGGAAAAAGAAAAACTCGTCGTAAATCAGGCGCCGGTGCGCCTCGGATCGCGCGTCGAGAAAAGGGGCCATCTCCGCGTCGCTTCCGGGAAAGTGGACGCTCACGATCGCCTCGCGAATATTGATCAGGCTTCGCTTCCGGCAGATGTCCGCGGGAATCGGCGAGGCGATATAGCGCGAATAATTTTCCAGCGCGGAGGCCATGACTTTCCGGATGTATTTCTGGTGCAGGCCTTCCGTCTCCGAATAGACCGGAACGATGCGCTTGAAGTGGAGCAGGTTTTCCTCATCCTCCTCGTCCAGAATTTCATAATCCGGATGAATCATGGATTTGCCCGTGTAGCCGGGCGTCACGTTGCCGGTAAAAATCACCCGCGTCCCCTTTTTAAAAGCGCCGGCCAGGTGCGCTATCCGGCCTTTGAACCATTTGGCCGTCAGAATCCCGGTATCGTCGCTCACGGCGACTTCCAGAATCCTTCTTTTCCCGTAATAGCGAAAGGCGGCCTCCGAAACGGCGGCCACGACCGTCTGGGTCCTATTCGTCTCCAGTTTGAAAATTTTACGGATTTCCCGGCGGTCTTCATACGTCCGGGGCAGAAAGTAGAGTAAATCTTCGACCGTGAAAATTTTTTTTGCGGCAAAGCGCAATGCCATTTTCGGCCCGACGCCCTTCAAAAACTGAACCGGCGCGGACAGCTTTTCACAGGACGTTTTCAGGTCGTTAATCCGGGCGGCAATCTGTTCTTCCCGGAGAGGAGCGGCAGGATGGCGCGCGTCAAAGTTTTCGGCGGCGTGCCGGAGCCTTTCCAGAATCACCAAGGCTTCGGCAATGCTGCTTCTTTTACGGTCCTCGTCTTTTTCGTCGTACTCCAGGAAAATTCGCATCATGTGGTCCAGGGCGGGGCCGAAAAGGTTTTTCGCGGCGGAAGGAATGGCGTCAATCTGCAAAGCGATCAAACCGGACAGAGACTTCCCCAGATTCCTGATGTTCGGGAGATTTTTAAAATGATCCTTCGCGGCAAAGGCGAGCGGCTGCTCGATGCGCTGCAGGTTCTTTTTAAAAGACTCCATTTCTTCCCTCTCCGGAAACGGAAAATACAGGAAATGCTTTGTTAATTTTTTAACAAATAAATTTTGTTTGCGCAAGTCAAGGATTGACACGCAGGCGGATTTACGTTAAGTCGTTTCCGTCATTTATCACTTGAAAAATAAACCGGTATTTCATGGAGCCCTATGCCAAATAAATCCGTAAAATCAAAACCTTCTACATATAAAGAATCAGGGGTGGACATCGAGAAGGCCAATGCCTTTGTCGAGCGCATCAAGCCGCTGATCAAAACGACGGCCCGCAAGGAAGTGCTCTCCGGAATCGGCGGTTTCGGCGGTTTGTTCCGCTTTGACGCCGCCAAGACCAAAAACCCCATTTTGGTTTCCTCCACCGACGGCGTGGGAACCAAGCTCAAAATCGCTCAACTCATGGACAAGCATGACACGGTCGGCATCGATCTGGTGGCCATGTCGGTCAATGATGTGGTCGTTCAGGGAGCGGAGCCTCTGTTCTTTCTGGATTACCTGGCCACCGGCAAAATCGAACCGGAAAAAAGCGTTGCGATCGTGGAAGGCATCGTCCAGGGCTGCAAACAGGCCGGCTGTGCGCTTTTGGGCGGGGAAACGGCTGAAATGCCGGGATTCTACCCGCCCGGCGAATATGATCTGGCCGGATTCTGCGTGGGCGTGGTGGAATCGGAAAAGCTCATCGACGGCTCCACGATCAGCATCAACGACCGGGTGATCGGGCTGGCTTCCAGCGGTCTGCACAGCAACGGCTTTTCACTGGCCCGCAAGGTGCTTCTGGAAAAAGGCAGGCTTTCCGTGAAGGATACCGTGTCGGGGCTGGCGCGAACCGTAGGCGAGGAGCTGCTTGAGCCGACGCGGATTTACGTGAAACCCCTTTTGAATATTTTCAAGAGCTTTCCGGTTAAGGGACTGGTGCATGTCACCGGCGGCGGGTTCTACGACAATATCCCGCGCGTCGTTCCCGATGTCTGCCGCTGCGTGATCCGGCGCGGGAGCTGGGAGATTCCGCCGGTCTTTTCCGTCATCCGGGACATCGGCCATGTTGAGGAGCAGGAGATGTTCCGCGTTTTCAATATGGGCATCGGGATGATCATGGTCGTGCCGGAAAAGGACGCGCAGGAAATTCTCGACCGTCTCAAGGGACTGGGGGAAAACGCCTGTCTGCTCGGTGCAATCGAAAAGAGGGACGAAAACGGGCCTCCGGTCTGTTTTACGGATCTGTAAGGCGGTTCTATGGCGGATTTTTTAAAGCTGGGCGTCCTGATTTCCGGAAGCGGCTCCAACCTTCAGTCCATTATCGATCAGATTGAACGGGGAGCGCTTAACGCCCGAATCGCCATAGTCGTCAGCAACAATCCCGAAGCTTATGGTCTGACCCGGGCGCAAAAGCATGGAATTCCCAGCGCGGTTTTGAACCATCAGGATTTTGAAAACCGCGAGGATTTTGACCGCGAACTGCTCCGCGTGCTCACGGACGCAGGCGTTGAACTGGTGGCGCTGGCCGGATTCATGCGGATTCTCTCGCCGTTTTTCCTGCGAGCCTTTCCGGACCGGATCATCAACATTCACCCCGCCCTGCTCCCCGCATTCCCCGGAACGCACGTTCAGCAGAAGGCGCTGGATTACGGCGTCCGGTTTTCGGGCTGCACGGTTCATTTTGTTGATGAGGGCGTGGATACGGGGCCGATCATTATTCAGGCGGTCGTGCCCGTTTGGGCCGGGGATACGGCGCAGACGCTGGCGGACCGCATCCTGAAGGAAGAGCATAAGATTTATCCGCAGGCCATCCGTTATTTCGCTGACGGCCGCATTGTCAAAAACGGTCGCCGCGTTGAG
This sequence comes from Smithella sp., assembly GCA_012797505.1. Classification (GTDB taxonomy): domain Bacteria; phylum Desulfobacterota; class Syntrophia; order Syntrophales; family Smithellaceae; genus UBA8904. Next base: position 12,906 of record JAAZOZ010000030.1, read on the forward strand.
ATCAAAGACAGCAGAAATCATGACGCCG
>JAAZOZ010000031.1 GCA_012797505.1 Smithella sp.
CGTGTAAATTTTTCGCGGCTAGAACCGCTCATACTTCCGCTTGTACTTTTCATACTGCCGCTCGAGAGCCTCTCTGTCGCGAGCCGTCCCGTGCGCGGGAAGATAAACGAAACAGCCCGTCTTCAGCAGGTTTCCCCAACTTGCCACCATGAGCTTCTCATCCGCCGCGAACGGAGGAATCACCGAACCCCGGAAGACGCCGAACAGGGCATCGCCGACGATCGCAATTTCATTTTCGAGGATGACGCTGAGGGACCCGGGCGAATGGCCCGGCGTGGCAAGAAGATGTCCCTGAAACCCCAACGGGCTCAAATCATACCGGTCCGCGATCGTCAGATCGCCGTCAACGGGCCGGTACCGGAAGAACCGTGAAAGATACAGGTGGGACAACCGGTCGGAGATCCATCCGGTCAGCGGCAGCGTTCCGTGGATCACGGGATTTTCTCCCTTGCGCACGTAGTCCGCTTCCTTCTGGTGGACAATGATTTTCGTGTTGTAGCGCTCTTTGATCGCCGCCGCGTTTTCCGCGTGGTCGTAATGGGTGTGCGTCAGAACCAGCCCGGCCAGCGAACCGCCGCTTACGCCCTGTTCATCCAGCTCCCGGCACAGATTCTTCCAACTGCCCTTTCTGCAGGCGTCCACCAGCAGATGCCGGCCGCGGCAGGAAACAAGAAAGCAGTTGTACATGCCGTGGGAAAGCCTGGAGATGACCTGCCCGCCTTTTGTCGTCCATTGCTTCATCCCTTCCTCCTCCGGCTGAAGTTCGTTTTCGCCGCGGACGTCTGTTCCCGGTTTTTTGAAACGTGGCGCCCCGGAATCTTCCCCGGCAGCCTGCGCCCGCGGGAGACGTCCGCTGCCCGGAAGCAGGCGAAGCCGGCGGAAGAAACAAAAAACCGCCGTTAACGGAGACGGGCGTCAAAGATGGGGCGGACGGTCTGTTCGCCCAGCGAAGCCAGCTCATTGGCGCAGAATCCCAGAGGATTGGCCTTGCGAAATTCCCGGACGGAGTAATTCGCCAGGATTTTTTCAACGTTGAGAAGCAGCGCCTCTTTCCGGTCGCTCCAACGCTTTTTCTGCAAATACTGCATCTTCAGGCAGTATTTTGTAAAATGCTCCGTTTTGTCGGCAAGATACCGGCGGTTGGCGAGGCCGGGGTCAAAGCCGGGCAGCGCCCGTTCGCGGACCAGCCGGCTCATCTCCAGAAGAATGCCTTCCAGATTCCGCACAAAGAGTCCTTTGTGAAAAACGACCATTCGGCCGGCGTCCTGCTTCATCTCCGCGAGGCGCTTGAGGTAGTAGGCGGCCACCTGACTGAAGGTGATGGTGTGAAGCTGCTGGAGGATCTCAAAGAGCGTCCGGTTGAATTCATCCTTGGGCTTGCGAAAAAACACCGGCTGACCGATGCGGATGAAAACGTCTTTCGCACCCTTCACCAGACGGTCCACCTTGATGTTGACGGGCAGAATAAACACTTTCCGCCCGGTGCCCTGGAACGTGTTTTCCAGGATGTGATACACGGAGCTGTGAATTTTTTTCAGGCCGCCGTATCCCCAGGTCGTTCCTTCGGGGAAAATCAGCGTCGAAATCCCCCGCGCGCTGCTTTCCTTGAATTGGTTCAACTGGCCGGATATTTCCCGCCGCAGATCCTCTTCTTTCCGGCTGAAAGACTCCACAAACGGACGATCGATGGCCGCCACCTTCAGCTTGCGGAAAATCGCCAGGGGAAGACCCAGCCGGTCGATCATCAGCAGAATGCTTCTCAGAAACCGGTTCTTTTTCCCGTAGTTCGTGGAAAGATACCGGCCGCTCAGAAAATCGTTTTTGACCATGACCATGAAATCCGGCCTGGGTTTCAGGGCATAGTAAATCCGCGACAGGGACGGAACTTCAAAATAGCTGTCGTGGGTCACGGCAAACATGACCGGGGTGGGCATCCGGGAAAGGTTCTCCTTCCCCATCAGATGGGCCTTGTGGCGCATGATTTTGGAAGCCAGAAAAAATCCGAACAAAATGAATTCATACAGCACGCCGCGGCGCTCCGGTTTCATGTTCGCGCTCCTTTCGCCCCGAAAGCCCTGAAAAACGGCAAGGGATTCTGTCAGGCATGTTTCAGGACAATCCCTTCCAGAATATTGGAGACGTCTTCGCAGACGTCGATCGCCTCTTCGATTCGTTCAAAAATCTCTTTCCACTTCAGCAGTTCGATCGCATCCTGCTCGTGGATAAACAGGTTGGTGATCATGGCCCGCAGCGCAACATCGCCGGCGTTTTCCAGCGTGTTGATTTCGACGCAGCCATCCAGAATCATCCGGCTGTTTTTCATGTTGCGCAACCCCTGGATGATGCTTTTGATCTTCTGGATCGCCGAAAAAAGAATTTCCGCCTGTTTCACGATGTCGTCATTGGGCTTTTTTACCTTGTACATGTAAACGCGGACGGCGGTGCCTTCGATGTGGTCCAGAATTTCATCCATTTTATTGACCAGCGCGTAGATATCTTCCCGGTCGATGGGCGTCAGAAAAGTTTTGTGCATCCGTTCGTAGGTTTTATGAGCGATGACATCCGCCTCATGCTCGATTTCCTTCAGCCGGGAGACCCGCGCCGCCGTATAATTCCGATGGCGGGTCATTTCCAGGAAAAACAATCCGCCCTCTTCAATCTTGTCGGCCAGTTCTTCAAAAAAATCAAAAAAACTTTCTTCTTTCGGAAAGAACCGCATATCAAAAGCTCTCCTTTAATTTTTTTGAGCAACGCTTGCAACGACACCGTCAATCCCGGATGACATAGCCCTTTTCCCGGAAAAGGCGCAGGCAGGCGTCCACGACCTCCGGATCATAAAGACGGCCGCGATTTTTGGCAATTTCGTCCAGCGCTTTTTCGAGTCCCAGCGAAGGCCGGTAGGGACGATGCGTCGCCATGGCTTCCACAACGTCGGCCACGGCCAGAATCCGCGACTCCGGAAGAATTTTGTCCCCGGTCAGACCGTTGGGATACCCGGATCCGTCCATCCGCTCGTGATGTTCGATGATCATCCGCGCGATGGGCCAGGGAAATTCAATGTCCTTGACAATGTCATAACCGGATTGGGCGTGCGTTTTGATCAGGTTGAATTCCAGAGCCGTCAATTTCCGCGGTGAGCTGAGGATCTCGGAAGGCACGGAGACTTTTCCGATGTCATGGATGATGGCGGCCATTCGCAGGCCGCTGATCTGCTCCGGGGACAGTCCCATTTCCCGGGCGATGGCCCGGGCGATATCGGCGACGCGGCGCTGATGGCCCGCCGTGTAAGGGTCTTTGGTTTCCACCACGGAAGCAATGGCCTGAATGGTCCCCCCCAGAGCTTTTCGCAATTGCTCGACGCTGTTTCGCCGGCTGGTGATGTCTTCCATCAGTCCTTCAAAATAGAGCGTTTTCCCCTGCTCATCGCGAATGGCCTGGATCGTCAGCGATGCCCAGATGAGGCTTTTGTCCTTCCGGATGAATTGCAGCTCCTCGTTTTCGATCAGGTCCTGTTGTTCCATCCGCTTGATGGTTTGTGCTCTTTGTTCGGGATGAGCATACAATTGGTTGGCAATATCGGTCACGCTGTCCATCAGTTCTTCGGGAGAACCATACCCCAGAATTCTCGCCATGGCCGGATTGGCCATGAGAAATTTTCCTTCAGGCGTTGCCCGGAAAATACCTTCCTGGGCATTCTGAAAGACACTGCGGTATTGATTTTCGCTCTCCCGCAGCGCCGCTTCAGCCTGGACTTGTCGGGTAATGTCCTGATAGATGATCTGATCATGCGGCTGCCCGTTCCAGACAATCTGCTTGCGGAAAGCCCGGACGTGACGGATGCCGCCGCTTTTGGTCACAATATCAATCGTATATTCGTCCTGATCCCTCTCTCCCCTGTCTCTTTTTGCCTTTCTGGCCAGATACTCTTCGTAGCTCGCGGGGGTATAACGCTGTTTCAGTGGAACGCTTTGAAATTCGGCCAGGTTTTCAAACCCGTAAATATCCAGAATCGCCCGGTTGGCATAAAGCGTCTCGCCGTCCGCGGTAACGATTCGGATGCCCAGCGGAGACTCGTCCATGGATCGACGAAAATTCGCTTCGCTTTCGCGCAATTTTTCCTCTGCTTTTTTCTGCCCGGTGATGTCCAGAGAAAGGCAGCCGATCAGGGGCGGCTTGTTCTGCCGGCGAATGGGAAACCGATGGGTGATCCAGGTATGCGGTCCGTCCTTCTGGGGCCTTTGCGTGACGGACTGCACCACTTCGCCCCGCAAAACCGCTTCATCCTCTTTTTTGGATATGAGAGCGATCTCTTCAGGCCAGATTTCCTCGCTCTTTTTTCCCAGCCACTCCTGCGGCTGCACGCCGAAACATTCTTCAACACTCCCCGTCAGATAAATGATGCGCCGGTCGGAATCCTTGATGTAGGCGCTGCCCGGAAAATACCGCATGAACTGCCCGAAGAGCTCTTCGCTGTCCCGCCGGGCGTTATCCGCGAGCACCCGCTCCGTGACATCCCGGGCGTCGCAAACGAGGCCTTCAATCCTGCCGTCGCGAAAAAGGGGCGATCCGCTGATATCCAGATATTTCCTGGTTCCGTCCGCGGCGATCGCTTCATAGACGGCCGATGTGATGATTTTACCCTCCAGAACCTGACCGATGTTTTGGGTCGCCAGCTGGAAAGATTGCGGCGTCATGATGGTCCTTAGGTCTTCCACGGACCGGCCGACAAACTCTCCCGGACGGTATCCCAGGATCCTTTCCGCGCTCGGCGAGACACTTGCAATGGTGAGATTTGCGTCAAAAACAAGAACGATGTCGGTGATGTTTTCAAAGCTCAGCCGGTACTTTTCCTCCATCGTCCGCAACCGCTCGTTGGCCTGTTCCAAATCGAGCAGTTTCTTCTCCAGTTGATTGAAAAGGACTTCATTGTGCTGGCGGAAAAACTCCATCTCTTCGCCGAGCGGCTTTCTCGCCTCCCGGGAAGCAAAACGGCTTTCTTTCAGGACATCTTCCACCATCGCGATCAGCGCCTCCGGTTCCTGGGGCTTGAAGACAAACCGCTCCGCGCCGAGACTCAATGCAAA
>JAAZOZ010000287.1 GCA_012797505.1 Smithella sp.
CGGGACTGGCCGATGCGGTGGTCACGCTGGAAATCGCCGACAAAGTCAGGATCAAAGTCGCCAGAAGCGCCATCGGCGCTGTTCTTCAGAAGTCAGGCCAGCCGGCTCCGGCGGCAAAGGCCTAGCATAGAAAGGGGCGTTTCATGTTCAAATCTTTAAAGATCAGGTTGGCCATCACGGTGGTTGTTTGCCTTGTCGCTCTGTATTTTCTTCTGCCGACGCTCGTCGCGCAGATTCCTTCCCCCTGGAACAATTATTTTCCCAAGGATAAAATTCATCTCGGACTTGATTTGCAGGGCGGCATGCATCTGATTCTGGAGGTGGACGCAGACAAAGCTCTGGAATCCATGATGGAAAGAACGGCCGGCGACCTGAAGGAATCGTTAATGGAAAACCGGGTCCGCTTCCGCAACGTGGAAAAGGCAAAAGGCGCTACGATCACCTTGGAACTTTCGGAAGCTTCCGGAAAACCCGCCCTGGAGAAACTTCTCAATGAACAGTTTTCAGACCTGGAAATTACCTCTTCCGCACCTCGCGAAGGCGGACAGATGATCACCCTGGGCGTCAAAAACAAAAGGGCCGCGGATCTGAAAAAACTGACCGTGGAGCACAGCGTCGAAACCATCCGCAACCGTGTGGACCAGTTCGGCGTTGCCGAGCCGGAAATTGTTCCGGAAGGCGAAAACCGCATTATGGTCCAGTTGCCGGGCATCAAGGATCCGGAACGGGCTAAAAACCTCATCGGAAAAACGGCGCTTCTGGAATTCAAGATCGTTGACGAGGAAAATTCTCTGGATGAAGCCCTGCGCGGCAATGTTCCGGAAGGCTCCATCATCGCCTACGGCGCACGGGAAGACAAAGCCAGCGGCCAGAGGGGCCAGGTTCCTTACCTGCTGAAAAACAAAAGCCTGCTCACCGGCGCGTCGCTGGAAACCGCCAAGGTCCAGATTTCCGACCGGTTCGGCGAGCCGCACGTCTCCATGAAGTTCAACTCGCAGGGCGCGGCCGATTTCGACCGCATCACCAACGAAAACGTCCGCAAGCGTCTGGCTATCGTGCTCGACGGCGTGGTCCATTCGGCGCCGGTCATCCAGGAAAGAATCTCCGGCGGCCAGGCTCAGATTACCGGAAACTTCACCATGGACGAAGCGCGCGACCTGGCCATTGTGCTGCGCGCCGGCGCCCTGCCTGCCCCCGTCAATATTCTGGAGGAAAGAACGGTCGGGCCTTCGCTGGGCTCCGACTCGATCCGCCAGGGAATTATGGCCACGCTGATCGGCTTTCTTCTGGTTGTGGTGTTTATGTTCATTTATTACCGTCTTTCGGGTCTGGTGGCGGATTCCGTGCTCATTCTGAATGTTATTGTGCTGCTGGGCATCCTGGCCGGCTTCAAAGCGACGCTGACGCTGCCCGGCATCGCCGGCATTGTTTTGGTGATCGGCATGGCGGTGGACGCCAATGTGCTCATCTTCGAGCGCATCCGCGAGGAATTGCGGCTGGGGAAACCGCCCCGCGCGGCCATCGACGCCGGATATTCCAAGGCCTTCGTCACCATTCTGGACTCCAACGTCACCACGCTGATTGCCGCCTTGTTTTTATTCGCCTTCGGCACCGGCCCGGTAAAGGGATTCGCCCTGACCCTGAGCATCGGCATTGTGGTCAGTATGTTTACGGCCGTCTTCGTCACACGAATTATCTTTGACTACTTTATCTGGAACAGAAGCATTTCGAAGATCAGCATTTAGGCGCAGGATCTTTACAGAGGAGAAGAGAATGGAATTTATCAAACCGGGAACACATTTTGATTTTGTTGGAAAAATGAAAATCGCCGCGGGCATTTCCGCGGCGTTGATCATCGTCAGCATCCTGTCCGTCATCCTGCACGGCGGATTGAATTTCGGCATTGACTTCGCGGGCGGCACCGTAATTCAAATCAAGTTTTCCAAAGTCGCCCCGGCCGACGCCATCCGCAAAGCCTTCAACGGCATCAACGTCGAGGACGCGGTCACCCAGGAAATCGGCGCCAATGAAGTCATCGTCCGCACCAACCAGTCCATGACCAAAGAGTTGCAGGCGAAGGTGGAACAAGCCATGACCGGGCAGTTTGGCGCCGGTCAGTACGAAATCCGCCGAATCGAGTTCGTAGGCCCCAAAGTCGGCAAAGACCTGACCCAGAAGGCCATTCTGGCCATTATCTTTTCCTGGATCGGCATGCTGATTTATATTGCCTGGCGTTTCGAGTTTCGCTACGGCCTGGGCGGCATCATCGCCCTCGTTCACGACACCATCATTACCATTGGTGCGCTTTCCCTGCTGAACAAGGAATTCACTCTGACCATTGTGGCCGCTCTGCTGACCATTATCGGCTATTCGATCAATGATACCATCGTCGTTTTCGACCGCATCCGGGAAAACCGCAAAAAAGACATCAAACGCAGCCTGGGGGATATCATCAATGCCAGCGTCAACGAAACGCTGAGCCGCACGATTCTGACGTCTTTCACCGTGTTCCTTGTCCTGCTGGCTCTGTTTTTCCTGGGCGGGCCGGTGATCCACGATTTTGCCTTCGCGCTTTTGGTAGGCGTCGTGATCGGCACTTATTCATCGATCTTCATCGCGAGTCCCATCGTGCTCGTTTTCGAAAACCTCCAGATTTCCAAGGGAAAGAGGAAAAAATAAATTGTCGTCCTTGGCCGCGGCGGGATTTGTTGTTTTTATCCTCCTGTTATTTTCCGGAATGTATCTGAGTTTGTTCGGATGGCCCGGAACCATTATCATTTTCCTGGATGTTTTGTTCTACGCCACACTGACGGGTTTCGCGCAGGTCGGCTGGAAGATGCTCCTGGTCCTGCTGGCTCTGGCCGTTCTTTCCGAAGCCGCCGACTGGTGGGCGGGATCCAAAAACGTTCACAAAATACCGGCAACCGCAAAAAGCGTCCGGGGAGCAATCCTCGGCGCCTGC
>JAAZOZ010000288.1 GCA_012797505.1 Smithella sp.
CGTCTGTTGCAGGAGAAGTCTGCCTGCGTCTGGGAGATTCCGTATTCCGAACGAACCTTTATCAGCGCCTCGACCATTTTGGCCTGGGCGAAGCGATACGAAAAGGGTGGCCGGAGACTGGAGAGCCTCTATCCGGAAGTTCGGCGGGACCGGGGTCGCAGCCGGGCGCTTGACGAAGAGACCGTAACGTCGCTTGTGGAACTCAAAAAACAGTTGCGGGGCGCCTCCGTGCCGGTGATTTTGCGGGAGGCTAAATTGCGCAAGATTCTTCATACGGGCATCCAGGTGCATCCGGTCACGATCTACCGTTTGTTTCGAGAGCGGGGATTGATGAACCGCCAGGACGTTGCAGAAGACCGTCGACGATTTGAAGCCGAGCTGCCCAATGATATCTGGCAGTCCGACTGCATGCACGGCCCCCGGGTGCGCGTGGAAGGCAAATCCCGCAAGAGCTATCTGTTTGCCTTTATCGACGACATGAGCCGGATGATTCCCCATGCGGCGTTTTATCAAAACGAGCGGGTGGACACCTATGTCGGCGCTTTGCGGATCGCTCTGGCCAAACGAGGCCTTCCCCGGAAGCTGTACGTGGATAACGGGCCGGCTTTCCGGTCCCATCTTCTGGGACATGCCACGGCGGCGCTGGCCATCGCCCTGATTCACTCCAAACCGTATCAGCCCCAGGGACGCGGTAAAATCGAACGGTTTTTCCGGACCGTGCGCATGCAGTTTCTGCCGACCTGTTCCGAAGAGATGACCCTGGAACAGTTAAACGGCAAACTGACAAAGTGGCTTGATGAGGAATATCATGCCACCATCCACTCCAGCACGCACCAGACCCCTGTTGCCCGGTATCTCAAACATGCCCATTTGATCCGGGAGGCGCCCGCGGATCTCCATGATTACTTCCGCATCCACGTCGTCCGGAAAGTGGATCGGGACCGAACGGTTTCCCTGGGCGGCAGGCTTTATGAAGCGCCCGTTTGCCTGATCGGGAAGACCATTACCCTTTTGCATCATGAAGACGATCCTTTGCGGGTGGAGGCCCTGTATCAGGGTTCCTCCCATGGCATGCTGGTCCCTCTGGATATGAACATCAACTGCCGGATTCGCCGGCAGAGCAATCGTGTGTGCCTGATGCCTGCCGGATCATCGCCGGCATCTGGAATCCCAACCGCTTCATCTCCACCGGCGCCGTCCGTTCCATCTTCTCGATCATTGGCGCCGGATGCGGCAAAATATACGGGAGGGAAGCTCTTCGGGGAGGTCTCCCATGAGCTATAAAGCCTTCTTCGGGTTCCAGAAGGAACCTTTCTGTCAGAATATCCCCCTTAAGGATCTGTATCCCCTGCCGGGGCTTCAGGCCGTCACGGAACGCTTTCTCTACGCCCTGTCGCTGGGCGCCGTCTCTCTGGTCACCGGCGATGTGGGCAGCGGCAAATCCACCGCGCTTCGCCATGCCGCCGGAGGGCTTCATCCCTCGCAATACAAGGTTGTCTCTGTCGTGGCCACCACCGGCCCCATGGCCGACATCCTCAAACAAATCTGCGCCGGTTTCGATGTGGACGGCCAGACCAACTCTCTGGCCCGACTGACGCAGACGATCAAAACAGCCATTCTGGAAATCGCCAATCGGAAACAGACGCCGGTTGTGATCATTGACGAGGCCTCCCTGCTTCGATTGGAGGTCTTTGCCCAGCTGCATACCTTAAGCCAGTTCGATATGGATTCCAGGCCGCTATTGCCCATGGTTCTGGCCGGGCAGAACAATCTGATGGATAATCTGATGTTTCACACCTCCCGGCCGCTGGCCTCCCGAATACTCGGCAAAAGCCATCTTGACGGGCTCAAGTACAAAGACATGGCCGGTTATATCAAGCATCACCTGAAAATCGCCGGCGTCAAGGAACAGCTGTTTCCCGACGAGGCGCTTCTGGCCATTCATCAGGGCTCCGGCGGTTTGCTGCGCCGGGCCAATCTCCTGGCCAAGGGGGCGCTCATCGGCGCCGCCAGGGAAAAATGTCAGGTCGTCTCGCCGGAACATGTCCGGATTGCCGCCTCGGAGATCATGTAAATACCCTCAGGGGAACTCCATCTCAAGTCAGGTCGCCGGTTCCGGATAGATCAGGGGAACCGGCGGTCTGACCGTGATCCCGTTGAGCGGAAAAAAGACCCGAATGAAAAATCAAAGATGAAGATCAAAGATAAAGATCAAATGGAAATGACCGTTTATAACCCTCAAAAAGGCCGCTTGGAAACGATTGATGTCGAGATCAACAAAAACAACACGACATGGTTCAACAACGACCAAACGCCCCGTCATATCCGCAGAATCACGGATTACCACAACGGAATGATTATTGCCGAGTTTGATTATACCTATCCCATCTGGCTTTATAACGTGACAAGGGCGGATATAGCCTTTAACGCCCAAAAAGCAAAAAAGCTCAGACGTCAGTTCGATTAAATCGGCCGGAACAAATGGCGGCGCCTGCTAAATATACGCTGAACGGTCGGTGTTTCCCATCGTGTAATCTCTCTGCAAGATGTCAAACGATTGTGAAAAAATCAGATCAGATTATTGTGCAGGGTGACAAGTGGCTCCGGATCAAAGACCAGCGGATTCACGGGACAACCCATGAAGTCGTGTCGGAGAGATTCGAGCGGGAGCGGCCTTCCCTGCAGGCATTGCCGCCGCGGGCTTTCGACACCTCCTGGCGGATCTACCGCAAAGTCA
>JAAZOZ010000032.1 GCA_012797505.1 Smithella sp.
AAATTGAACGTTTAAATTCATGAAAGGAGGATTAGGGCATGACGAAAGCAGAATTGATCGGGGTTATGGCGGATGAGGCGGGCATCTCCCAGGCGGCGGCGGCTAAGGCGCTGGATGCGTATATCACGGCCGTCACGAAAGAGCTGAAAAAAGCCGGCAGACTGGGATTGGTCGGATTTGGCACGTTTTCCGTCGTCAAAAGAAAAGCAAGAGAAGGCAGGAATCCTCAAACCGGAAAGGCGATCAAGATTCCCGCAAGGAAAGTCGTTAAATTCAAGGCCGGCAAGACACTGGCCGACAAAGTGAAATAGTGGTTTTTTCAAGTTTTTATTCCAACCAAGGCCTCCGTATTCTTCATGAACCCATCGGAGGCCTTGGTGCATTTATCCATCACAGGAACTAAGGAGTGTTTGGTTTGACAAGAAAAAGGATTCTCAGCGGGATGCGGCCCACCGGAAGGCTGCACCTGGGAAATTTGCACGGCGCGTTGGGAAACTGGGTTGAACTCCAGAACAGCGGCAGCTACGACTGCTTTTACTTCGTCGCCGACTGGCACGCGATCACCAGTGAATACGCGTCACCGGAAGACATCCGGCAAAACAGCCTGAACATGGTGATCGACTGGCTGGCCGCCGGCCTCGATCCGGACAAAAGCACCCTCTTTGTCCAATCGGCGGTCAAGGAGCACGCCGAATTGTTCCTGCTGCTTTCCATGATCACCCCGCTGGCCTGGCTGCAGCGCAATCCCACCTACAAGGAAATGCAGACGGAATTGAGTTCAAAAGATCTTTCCACCTTCGGGTTTCTGGGCTATCCCGTCCTGCAGGCGGCCGACATTATCATGTACAAGGCTTACGGTGTTCCGGTCGGCGTGGATCAGCTGCCCCATATTGAACTGACCCGCGAAATCGCCCGGCGCTTCAATTACCTTTATCAGAAAGAGGTCTTTCCCGTTCCGGAACCGCTTCTGACCGGCGTGCCGAAGCTGCTGGGCATCGACGGCAGGAAAATGAGCAAATCCTACGACAATTCCATTTACCTGTCCGACCGGGGCAAGGAGCTTCGGCAGAAAATTGCGTCCATGTTCACGGATCCGCAGCGGATGCGCAAAAAAGATCCCGGCAATCCCGAGATCTGCAATGTCTTCACGTTTCACGGCCTGTACTCCCCCGCCCCCACCGTAGCCGAAATCAACCGGGAATGCCGCGTAGCCGGCATCGGCTGCACCGACTGCAAGAAAATGCTGGCGGCTCGCGTTGAGGAAGCGCTGGCGCCCGTTCATGAGCGCATGGATTACTACCAGCGCAACGGAAAGGAAATTGAGGAGATGATTCAGAAAGGCAACGACGAGGCCGCGGCAATCGCCCGCCAGACCATGGCGGAGGTTCGCGAAGCCGTCAAAATCTGAAGCCACCTATGAACGAAGAGCCAAAGACAGACTACGCGATCAAACTGGATATTTTTGAAGGTCCGCTGGATCTGCTTTTGTATCTGATCAAAAAAAATCAAATCGATATTTATAACATTCCCATCGCGCTCATCACCCGTCAGTACCTGGATTATCTGAACCTCATCAAGTCGCTTAATCTGGATCTGGCAGGCGAATATCTGGTGATGGCCTCCACGCTGATTCACATCAAGTCCCGCCTGCTGCTGCCGGTTCCGGAGGAGCCGTCGCCCGAAGAACTGGAAGACGACCCGCGCTCTGAGCTGGTCCGCCAGCTTCTGGAGCACCAGGCCTTCAAGGAAGCCGCCGACTTGCTGACCCGGCGGCCGATCCTGGAGCGCGACGTGTTCAAGCGCGCCGCGGCGCTGCCTGAAGAAAAGCGTTCCTCCGGCGCGGAGGAAGAGGAGCTGGTGGAAGCCAGCATCTTTGAATTGATTGAAGCTTTTCACCAGATTGTTTCCCGGCTGGATCAAAAGGAACTGCTGGAGATCGATCTGGAAAAGCTCTCCCTTTCGGATATCATCAACGACGTTATGGAGCGCCTGACCCGCGAAAAAAATCTCACCTTTGACGAATTGCTGGGAGAAAAAAGAGAGAGACGCCGGATCGTCTATACCTTTCTGGCCCTGCTGGAGCTCATCAAGCTGAAGATGATCAAAGCCTATCAGACGGCGGCCTTCGGCGTCATCCGCATCTTCCCGGCCGTGGAGTTGTAAAATGGAAAACCTTTCAGCCGTTCTTGAAGCCCTGATTCTGTCGTCGGAGTCGCCCCTGCCTCTGGAGAAAATCTGCGCCGCATTGGGCGGCGCGGACAAAATGGAAATCCGGGATGCGCTGGATCGTTTGATCGGCGAATATGACGAGCGCCAAAGCGGCATCTGCATTCAGGAAGTCGCGGGCGGTTTTCAGTTTCGAACCCGTCCGGAAATGGCCCCGTGGATCAAAAAGCTCAAAGGGGTAAAACCCGCCTCCCTGTCGCCCGCGGCCATGGAAACGCTGGCCATCGTGGCTTACCGGCAGCCGATCGTCAAGTCGGAAATTGAAAGCATTCGCGGCGTCGATGTCAGCGCTGGGCTCAAGGGCCTGCTGGATAAAAAACTGGTCCGTATCCTGGGCCGCAAGGACGTGCCGGGGAAGCCGATCATTTACGGCACAACCAAAAAATTCCTGGAGGTGTTCAATCTCAAAGAGCTGGCGGATCTGCCCACGATGAGAGAGCTCCGGGAGCTCACCGAACCTCAGGAACCGCCCGAGCAGGAAGCCCTCTCCTTCGAAGAGCCTCTGACGGAAATGCCCGGCGGGGAAATACTTCAGACCGAAGAGCCGCTCTCCGCTCTGGAAGAGGAACAAGCGGAAACCCCCACCGAAAAGGACCCCGCAGCGGGCGCAAACGGGCAGGAAGAGCCGGGGAGTCAGCCGGACCCTGAGGATGATGCCGTTTGATGAAAGAACGATTGCAGAAAATCATCTCCGCCGCGGGCATCGACTCCCGCCGCCATGCCGAAGCCATGATCACGGCAGGGCGGGTAAGCGTCAACGGAGAGATCGTGAGCGAACTGGGCGCCAAAGCCGATCCGCAAAAAGACGTGATCCGGATTGACGGAAAAATCATTTCGATCGAAAATCCAAGTTGTTACATTGCGTTGTACAAACCGGCCGGCTACGTCACCACCCTGTCCGACCCACAGAAAAGGCCGACTGTCGTTGACCTGGTCCGGGATGTTCCGGAAAGGGTCTATCCCATAGGCAGGCTCGATTATGATTCCGCGGGTCTTCTGCTTTTGACCAATGACGGATCGTTCGCTCAAAAAATTTCGCATCCGGGCTTCCGGGTCACCAAAACCTACCGGGCAAAAATTGCCGGGCGCATACCCCCTGAAGAATTGAAGAAAATCAGCAGGGGCATTCCGCTGCCGGATGGCGTCTTCAAACCGGAAAGCCTGAAGATGGAAAAGGCCAATGATAAAAGCACCTGGCTCAGCCTGACCCTGCATGAGGGCAGAAACAGGGTGGTGCGCAGGGGCCTCGAGGCTGCCGGCCATCCGGTGACGCGCCTGGTGCGCACCTCCATCGGAAGCATAACGCTTTCGGGCCTGTCAGAAGGCCAGTGGCGCTCGCTTTCCGCCCGGGAAGTTCAGCAATTGCTTTCCGCAGCGCAAGGGGAAAAAGGTAAAAATATTCTTGACAATCAGCTAAAAATAAATAATAGTCGCGCCGTGCGGGTGAATCGGCATCATAAATACTCAGGATACAAGCGGTAGTCTTAAGGAGGATCTATGAACAAATCCGGTCTTATTGAA
>JAAZOZ010000289.1 GCA_012797505.1 Smithella sp.
CAATCAGCCGCTGGTGGCCGGCGCCTGGATGGGGCTCGCGGTGAAGACGGACGGCGCGGCGGTGGCGAGCGGCCAGATCGTCGAATCGCTGATTTACGCGCGCAACGCGGCGCAGGGCATCAATTACCAGCCCGGATGGGTGGTCGGCGCCGCCACGACCGTGAAAATCTTCATCGATATCTTCATCGGCATCTGGGCGTTTATTCTGGCCGTGATCTGGACGACGAAGATCAATCCCAAGCAGGGCGTAGAGGCCAAAGCCGGGGAAATATGGGACCGCTTCCCCAAATTCGTCATCGGCTACTTCGTCACGTTTCTGATCATGCTGATCGTCGGACTCAACTGGCCGGACATCAAGTCGCAGCTGAAAATTTCGGCGGCGGAAAGCGATGTGTTCCGGAAGCTCTTCTTCGCGCTGACGTTCTTCTCGATCGGGCTGGCTTCCAATTTCAAGAAGCTCTGGGAGGAAGGCATCGGCAAGCTGATGCTGGTGTACATCATCGCGCTGTTCGGCTTCATCATCTGGGTGGGGTTGATCATCTCGTGGATCTTCTTCCAGGGCGTTGTACCGCCGCTGGTTCAATAATTTAACATGAATAAGGAGCGCATCATGACAGAGACAAAAATAAAAGAAGAAATGGAAAAAATGGAATATGAACCCCTGCTGCCGATCGAAAAGAAACTGATCGGCTGGAGTCTTATTCTCGGCGTCGTGCTGCTGGTCGTTCTGGTGTGGGTGAGCTACACGTTTTTCCCGGCCGGACACTAACAGCCTGTCGGTAACTTAAAGCGGCGACCGCCCCGGGCGGCGGCTTTCGCATATAAATCAAGGAAAGCCGTCGCGGGGGCGCGTCGTTGTCGTGTCAACTTTTCACAGCATATCAATCAGGAAATGGAGCCTTCCACGGACAAAGCACAAACGCGCAAAATACCCTGTTTTTCGAATGCGGAAGGCGCGCCCCTGTCTTGCGCAGAAAAGAAAAACATTTGAATTAATTCATCATAATGGCCGAATGACCCGTTTCCGATCCGGGCAAAATAAAACTTGACATACTTCATAAAAAGAGTACTATTCAAGTTGTGAATGGTATTCTAATAAATAGGATCAACACTCCTGAAGATTTAGAATATTGATAAGAAGGAGGACTAAAATGGCAAACACAGACACCCCCCTGCTGGATGAGCTGGAAAAAGGGAAGTGGCCCAGCTTCGTCAAAGACATGAAAGAAGCAGCGCAGAAGAATCCGATGGCCAAGGATCTTCTGCATCAGCTGGAACTTTCCTACAAAGATAAAATCGGCCACTGGAAACATGGAGGCATTGTCGGCGTCAAGGGCTACGGCTCGGGCGTGATCGGCCGGTATTCGGACCGTCCGGATTTGTTTCCCAACGTGCAGGCGTTTCACACCATGCGTGTCAATCACCCGACCGGATGGTTTTACAAAACGGACACGCTGCGCAAACTCTGCGACATCTGGGACAAGCACGGCAGCGGACTGACCAACATGCACGGATCCACGGGGGACGCCATTCTGTTGGGCACCACCACCGAGCATCTTCAGCCCTGCTTTAACGATCTGTCGGACGCCGGGTTTGACCTGGGCGGATCCGGATCGGCGCTGCGCACCCCCAGCGCCTGCGTGGGGCCGGCGCGCTGTGAGTGGGCCTGCATCGACAGCCTCGACATCTGCTACAACGTCACCATGACCTATCAGGACAAGATGCATCGTCCGATGTTCCCTTATAAATTCAAAATCAAGATTTCCGCGTGCGCCAACGACTGCGTGGCTTCCATCGCCCGGTCCGACCTGTCCATCATCGGAACCTGGAAGGATGCCATTCAAATTGATCAGAAGGAAGTCGCCGCTTACGCGGAAACGATCAACATTCAGAAAGAAGTCTGCGATCTGTGCCCGACGCGCTGCATGGAATTAAACGGCAGGGAACTCAAAATTTACGATGAAGACTGCACCCGCTGCATGCACTGCATCAACGTGATGCCGAAGGCCTTGAGGCCGGGCAAAGAACGCGGGGCGTCTATTCTGGTCGGCGGCAAAGCGCCCATTGTCCGGGGCGCCCTGCTCTCCTGGGTGGTCGTACCGTTCATGAAACTCGAACCGCCCTATGATGAACTGAAGGATCTGATCGAGCGTATTCAGGACTGGTGGGATGAGTTCGGCAAATCGCGTGAACGCTTAGGTGAACTGATTCAGCGCCTGGGCATGCGGGTCTTTTTGAAGGCCGTCGGTCTTCCCGCGGTGCCGCAGATGGTGAAGGCCCCCAGAACCAACCCCTACGTTTTCTTCTGGCCCGAAGACATCAAAAAGGAGGTAAAGTAAAATGGCTGCAAGAACGGATATCGGACCCCCTGATTATAAGACCATGCTTCCTCCCGTGATCCAGAGAAATTACGGGAAATGGCTCTGGCATGAAATTTTGAAACCGGGCGTGTTGATGCACGTCTCCCAGTCAGGTGAGGCGCTTTACAGTGTGCGCGCCGGCTCGCCCCGTCTCGTTTCAACGGATCACATCCGCGAAATCTGCGACATCGCGGAAAAACACTGCGAGGGCTTCCTGCGTTTCACCAGCCGTCACAATATTGAATTTCTGCTGGACGACAAGGACAAAATCGAGCCGCTGATCGCCGAGCTGAAGCAGCGCGGCTACCCCGTCGGCGGCACAGGGCATTCCATCTCCAACATCGTTCATACGCAGGGCTGGGTCCATTGCCACACGCCGGCCACGGACGCCTCCGGCCCGGTGAAAGCGCTGATGGATGAAATTTACGATCACTTCACGAACTCCAAACTTCCGGCGCATGTCCGCATCGCGCTGGCCTGCTGCCTGAATATGTGCGGCGCCGTCCACTGCTCGGATATCGCCATTTTGGGCATCCACCGAACGGTTCCCAAGACGGACAATTCGCGCGTGCCCAATGTTTGCGAAATCCCGTCGACCGTGGCCTCCTGCCCGACGGGCGCCATCCGCGGCGACATGAAAAACAAAACCGTCACCGTCAACGATGAAAAATGCATGTACTGCGGCAACTGCTACACGGTTTGCCCGGCCATGCCCATTGCCGACCCGGACAACGATGGCATCTCCATCTGGGTGGGCGGAAAGGTTTCCAACGCCCGCAGCGCGCCTAAATTTTCCAAGCTGGCCATTCCCTTCCTGCCCAACAATCCGCCGCGCTGGCCGGAAGTGGTGAACGCGGTCAAAAACATCATCGAAGTGTACGCGAGTCACGCGAAAAAGCACGAACGCGTGGGCGAATGGATCGAGCGCGTGGGCTGGGAGCGATTCTTCTCACTCACGGGCATCCCGTTTACGGATCAGCACATCGACGACTTTGATCTGGCCACGGAAACCTTCCGGACATCCGCACAGTTCAAATGGAGGTAAGATATGAGCGACGATATCAAAACGAAAGTGACCGAGCTGTTTCGCGAAAAATCGAAGGGCGACAAAAAGATGTTTTACATCCGCGACGTCACCAAATGGCTGCCCAACGAGGACCGTCACGCCATCCAGAACGCCGTGAAAGAACTCCTCGATGAGGAAGTGTTGAAATACTGGTCGAGTGGGAGTTCAACGTACATCATGCTCGCGGAGTACTTTCCGAAAGAATAAAGGATGGTCCGTCATGAATCAGCGTCGCCCGCGAATCGTCATCGCCGCCCTCCGGGGCGGCGCGGGGAAAACAACCCTTTCCGTGGCCCTGGCGGTTGCCCTGCGCCATCAAGGTATTCAGATTGCCCCCTTCAAAAAGGGACCGGATTATATTGACGCTGCATGGCTGGCCCAGGCAGCGTCCGGTCCAGCCTTTAATCTGGACACGTATCTCATGGGGTCCGAACGGGTTGTGCAATCCTTTACGCGTCACGCCGCGAAGAACGGCGTTTCGATCATTGAGGGAAATCGCGGTCTGTATGACGGTGTGAACAGCGCGGGCCAGTTCAGCACGGCCGAGCTGGCCAAGCTTCTCGCCGCGCCGGTCATTCTGGTGGTCGATTGTGACAAAGTAACCCGGACGGCGGCGGCCATGGTCCTGGGCTGTCAGGCGCTTGATCCGAAAGTGGATATTCAGGGCGTTATTTTAAGCCGCGTGAACGGGAACCGCCATTCTTCCGTCATTCGAAGATCGATTGAAGAATCGACGGGGCTTCCCGTTTATGGAATCGTTCCCCGTCTGCCGGATATTCCCTTCGTCCAGAGACATCTGGGATTGATTCCTCCCGACGAATCGACGGGTGTTCAGCGGGCGCTGGAGAAGGCGGGCAATATGGCCCGCGATTACCTTGACGTCTCCGGTCTGCTGGCTGTGGCCCGAAGCGCTCCTTCGTGGAAAATTGGCGCATTTCCCAAGCCGGCAAGAATCCGCAGAGGGATTGCAGAGCCGACGACCATCGGCGTCATCCGGGACGCGGCGTTTCAGTTTTATTATCAGGAAAACATCGAAGCGCTGACGGATTTGGGCGCCCGCGTGATCCAAATCAGCGCCCTAGAGAACAAGGTTCTTCCGCCCGTGGACGCTCTGTACATCGGAGGCGGATTTCCGGAAACCCAGGCTGAACCACTGGCGCAAAATGAATCTTTTCGCCGTTGTGTGAAAGAATCGGCTGAAAGAGGTCTGCCGATTTATGCGGAGTGCGGCGGATTCATTTACCTGGGAGAATCTCTGACGATAGGCCATCGCTGTTATCCAATGGTCGGCGCACTGCCCGTGGCCTTCGGAATGGAAAGACGGCCGCAGGGCCACGGTTACACCACGCTGACCGTGGATCGGGAAAATCCCTTCTTTCCCATGGGTACAACGATAACCGGTCACGAATTCCATTACTGCCGGATTCTGGCAAGGGAAGATCGGGAAATGCACACCGCGTTCAGCATTCGGAAGGGAACGGGGATCGACGGCGCCAGGGAAGGATTGTGCCGGAAAAATATTCTGGCCGGCTTTACCCATGTGCATGCGCTGGGCGCGCCCGAATGGGCGAATGCGCTGATCGCGAAAGCTCAAGAATATCGGAGAACAAAGCAACAAACAAGCGGAGCCCTGGAGAGCGGGATTCATATGGGTGTTTAAATAGAAAATCATTATAGGCTTTATTTGAAGAGAAAACTGAAAAAATAAAAACGAAAAAAAGACTGTTCAAAAATGTCCAGTGGGCGGTTTTCAACAGTCTGATCAAATGAGGAGGTTTTAACCATGCCGCAGATTGAATTAGCAGGCAAAACGTATGAAGTAGATGAAGACGGGTTTTTGCAGGAACTCGACAAATGGAGCGAGGAATTTGCCGAAGCCTACGCACACGTGGAAGAGATCGATGGAAAACTGACGGAGGAGCACTGGATGGTCATCAACTACCTGCGCAATTACTACCAGCAGTTCGGCATCGCCCCGATGATCCGCAAAATCTGCAAAGATCTGAAAATTGACATGAAGAAGCTCTACGAGCTCTTCCCGACCGGACCGGCCAAGGGCGCCTGCAAGCTGGCGGGGTTGTCGAAACCGACGGGCTGCGTGTAGGAAAGCAGGCTGTTTGATACGGTCATATGCTGCGTTGCGTTCCGGGCCGTGATGCTCACATATCAAATATATGCTCCGCGTCCCGGTCGTCCTTACGCGCCTTGCCTCTGCCCGTCTGAAAACAGCCTGAGAAATGAAAGATTTTGAAAGGTTCAAAGGATTCAATCCATGGGAACGTTGTTGATTGTACTGACGTACATCGCTTATGTGTTTATTGTAGCGGTGTATGCGATCAAGGTTCGCAAATGGCTTAAGCTGCCGGTGCATATCCGATGGGATCTCTATCCCGTGATCCATGAAGAACAATACCGTTACGGCGGGTCTTACTATGAAAAACCGGAGTGGTGGACACAGCCGCGCCCGAAAAACACAGGACGCAGCCTCTGGCATGCCCTCAAAGACAATTTCTACATGGGCGAATACTTCAAGCGCAACCCGCTGTACTGGCTTTTCCTGCTGCCGTGGCACCTGGGGTTTATCTTCATTATTCTGTTTCACATCACTTGCTTTTTCGCCGCAACGGCTATGGTAGGCGGCGTAACAATCGCCTCCGATTCACCGCAGCTTTTGGGGCAAATCTTTTACGGCATCCTGATGGCTTTTGCCGTCATCGCCTTTATCGGCGGCACCTTCGGCTGCATCGGCATGCCGGTCATCAAACTGGCGGACCGCGGTTTGCGGTCCTACGCCATGCCGATGAATTACTTCAACTATTTTTTCTTTCTGATCGTATATGCAAGCGGTCTCTACTCCTGGCTGGCGCTGGACCCGACGCTTGCCGAGTACCGGATGTACTGGGTGGGCCTGATCACACTGACGCCGCCGGACCTGAATCCCGCGACGGTTTTCCACATCATCCTGTTCGATATCTTCCTGATCTATCTGCCTTTCACGCGCTCCACACATTACATTACAAGGCTGCTCGCATACTTCAAAATCCGTTGGGACGACGAACCGAACTTTCGCGGGAGTATGCTGGAAAAACAATTAAACGACCTTCTGGCACAGAAGCTTTCCTGGGATGCCCCGCATATTCTGAAAGGCCAGAGCTGGGTCGAAGCCGCCATATCGTCGGGCCTTCCGGAAACGAAACCGGAGACGAAAAAGGATTAAATATGATTCGAAAAACCGGCATTCAGGATTTTACCAAACCCGGCGGACAGGTTGCCGAACTCGAACCGGCCGACTGGATGAAGCTTCCGGCGCCGTATGATCAGATGGATAAACCGCTGAAAAAACTGACGGAAGACCAGCGCAAACGGATGGACGCGACGCTCGACGGCGTCGTGGCCATCGGCATTTTGCCGCCGTCCATGCCGGAAGAGGAAAAAGCGTTTGTGGACAGGTTTCTGGCCGGAGTCGAAAAACTGTTTGATGCGAAAGACAACTGGACCTTCCTGCAGCCGCTGTACCATTCGCTGGAATACTGCGTGAAATGCCAGATCTGTTCTGATGCCTGCCCGGCTTACGTGGCCAGCGGCCGCCAGGACATCTACCGTCCGACGATGAGGCCGGAGCTCCTGCGCCGGATCATCAGCACGTACGTCAAAAAAGAACATCCGCTCCTGCGAAAGTTCAAGGCCAGCAATATTGAGCTCAACGCACAGGCACTGATTCGTCTGGCCGAACTGGCGTACCGCTGCACGCTTTGCCGCCGCTGCGCGCAGGTCTGTCTGCTGGGCTGCGACAACGCCCTGATCAGCCGGGAAATCCGCAAGATTTTCAGCCAGCAGATGGGAATTGCTCCGAAGGAAGTTCATGAAAAAGGCTCCGTCCAGCAGATCAAGGTGGGTTCCAGCACGGGGATGACGCCGCCGGCGCTGGCGGATATTCTCGAATTTACCGAGGAAGAGATTGCTGAAAAAACCGGCAAGAAAATCAAAATTCCCGTCGACAAAAAAGGCTCCGATATCCTGCTTTTGCACAATGCCGGCGAGTTTCTGGCCTGGCCGGAGAATCTGGAAGCCTTTGCGATCCTGTTTGACGCGGCCGGCATTGACTGGACGCTGTCGAGCGAACTCGTGGGTTACGACGCGGTGAATTACGGCGTCTGGTATGACGACGTGCAGTTTGCCCGCGTTGCGCTTCGGCACGCACAGGCAGCCAAAAACCTGGGTGTGAAGAGAATTTCGCTGGGGGAATGCGGCCACGCCCACAAGGCCATGATCGTTGTTGCCGACCGGGTATTGACCGGAGAGCTGAATATTCCCAGGGAGAGCGCTCTTCCGCTGATGGAAAAAATTGTCATGAGCGGCAGGATTAAATTGGATCCGGGCCGCAATAACTTCCCCGTTACGCTGCACGATCCCTGCAACATGGTCAGGTTGATGGGCATTGTTGAACCGCAGCGCAGAATTTTGAGAAAAATCGCTCCGCAGTTTCGGGAAATGACCCCGCACGGCGTTGAAAACTACTGCTGCGGCGGCGGGTCAGGTTTTGCCATCATCCAGTCGAACAATTTTCCGGATTGGCGGTCTTCGGTTTCGGGCCGGATGAAACTCAAACAAACCCTGGATGCCTTTGCGGATGCGCCTTCAGCGGATGTTAAAAAATACGTCTGCGCTCCCTGTTCAAACTGCAAAGGGCAGTACCGCGAGCTTTTCAACACCTACGGCGTCTGGGAAAAATCCGGCATCTTTTACGGCGGATTGGTGGAGTTGATCGTCAATGCCATGGCCGATCTCAAACAACCGTTTATTCAGTGGGAGTGGCATTGATGCCGATGCGTAATCTTGGCTTAGCCTTTGTCGCTGTTTTGCTTCTCGCGCTGCCGGCTGCGGCCGCAGCGGCGGCGGATATGACCGCCTTGCTGGTCGTCCTTCCCTATGGCGTGTTCGTCCTTTTTCTGGGAGGTTTTGTTTACCGCGTTGTCCGCTGGGCGAAAGCTCCCGTTCCCTTCCGCATTCCGACCACCTGCGGCCAGGAAAAAAGCCTGCCCTGGATTCACAACAATCCGGTGGAAAACCCCGCGGGGCCGCTGGGCGCGATCGGCCGGATGGCCGGCGAAGTCTTTTTGTTTCGGTCGCTCTTCAGAAATTCGCAAACGGAAATTGTGGACGGCCGGCCGGTTTACGGCAGCGCCAAATGGCTTTGGTTTTTCGGGCTGATGTTTCACGTCTCCCTGCTTATCGCGGCGCTCCGGCACCTGCGCTTTTTCACCGAGCCGGTCGTTCCCCTGGCAACGGGGCTTTCCGCGCTGGACGGCTTTTTGGAAATCGGTGTTCCGGCGCTTTATATCAGCGATGTTACACTCCTGGCGGGGCTGGTTTTTCTCTTTCTGCGCAGAGTCGTCCTGCCGCAGGTCCGTTATATCTCCCTGTTCAGCGATTATTTCGCGCTGCTTTTGATTGCGACCATCGCGGCAACCGGTCTTTTGATGCGCCACTTCTTCCCGGTTGACCTCAACGCCGTGAAGACCCTGGCCATGGGCTGGGTGTCGTTTGCGCCGTCTGCGCCTGCGGACGCGAGCATCCTGTTTTATCTGCACCTTTGCTTTGTCTTTGTTCTTATCGCCTGGCTCCCCTGGAGCAAGCTCAGCCACATGGCCGGGATATTCCTGAGCCCCACGCGCAATCAAATCAACAACAGCCGCAGCCGAAGACACGTCAATCCCTGGAACGCCCCCGTAAAGGTTCACACGTACGCAGAATACGAAGACGAGTTCCGGGATAAAATGAAAGCGGCCGGCCTGCCGGTGGAGAAGGAGTAGCCATGTCAACCGCGAAAATTCCCGAACCGGATGAACTGATGCAGATCAAATACGCGCCGCCGCAAACGGCCTGGATGGAAACGCCCGTCGATTTCCGTCCCGGCACTTGGAGCTACGGCGCCGCCGCGAAAAATCTTGCGGCTCTGGACATGCCCAATCCACGGGCCTGGCAGCCAAGCGACGCCGACTGGAAACTGCCGGAAAACTGGCGGCAGATCATCCTCGACGGCATGAAGGAGCGCCTGGATAAATACCGCTCTTTCCGCCTGTTCATGGACATCTGCGTGCGCTGCGGCGCCTGCGCGGACAAATGCCATTTCTACATCGGCTCCGGCGATCCGAAAAACATGCCGGTCCTGCGGGCCGAGCTGATCCGCTCGGTTTACCGGCGCTACTTTACGGCGTCGGGACGCTGCTTCGGCAAGCTGGCGGGCGCGCGGGATCTGACCGTCGATGTTCTCAAAGAATGGTTTTACTACTTTTACCAGTGCACGGAGTGCCGCCGCTGTTCGGTGTTCTGTCCCTACGGCATCGACCAGGCGGAAATCACCATGATCGGCCGCGAACTGCTCAACCTGGTCGGCTGCAACATCAACTGGGCGCTGGAGCCTGCGGCCAACTGCTTCCGCACCGGGAACCACCTGGGCATTCAGCCGGGCGGCATCAAGGACATGCTGGAATTTCTGGCGGACGATATTGAGGATCGCACCGGCGTCCGAGTGGAAGTGCCGATCAACAAAAAAGGCGCCGACATCCTGTTCGTCACGCCGTCGGCCGACTACTTCGCCGATCCGGGAACTTACACCTGCATGGGCTACATGATGCTCTTCCACGAGATCGGCCTCAACTATACCTTCAGCACGTATGCTTCGGAAGGCGGCAATTTCGGTCTGTTCACCTCCCACGAGATGATCAAGCGACTGAACGCCAAGATTTACGCGGAGGCCAAGCGTCTGGGCGTCAAATGGATTCTGGGCGGCGAATGCGGACACATGTGGCGGGTCATCCACCAGTACATGGACACGATGAACGGGCCGGCCGATTTTCTGGAAGAACCGGTATCGCCCATCACCGGCACGCGGTTTGAAAACGCAAAATCAACGAAGATGGTACACATCACCGAATTTACAGCGGACCTGATCAAAAACGGCAAGCTGAAGCTCGATCCGTCGCGCAACGACCACGTCCGGCTGACGTTTCACGATTCGTGCAATCCGGCCCGGGCCATGGGGCTTTTTGAAGAGCCGCGCTACATCATTCAAAAAACCTGCGACCATTTTTACGAAATGGCCGAAGACACGATCCGTGAAAAGACCTTCTGCTGTGGAGCGGGCGCGGGACTGGGCAACGATGAAAATCTGGAGATGCGGATGCGCGGCGGAATGCCGCGGGCCATGGCCGTCCGGGAGGTCGTGAAGAAGCACGGCGTGAACCGTCTGGGCTGCATTTGCGCCATCGACCGGGCGACGCTGACGACGCTCATGGACTACTGGGTGCCGGGTGTTTCGGTGATGGGTGTTCATGAACTGGTCGGCAACGCGCTGGTGATGAAAAGTGAGAAGGAAAGGTCGACGGATTTGAGAGGGGAGAAAATTGGTGGATCGTGAATGGTGGATGGTAGATAGCGGATAGTGAATGAATCCGTAGGGAACGGTCGCGGCCGTTCCCTGCATAGTGGATGTTAAAAATGAAAAATAACAAATGGGGCTTGATCCTTCTGGGGTTGGCGATTTTCGTCATCGGGGTGACGTTTCCCTTCTGGTACGGCAAGGAAAAGACGGCCCCGCCCGCTCTCAGCCTGGAGACGCCTGAAATCGCCGGATCGGCGGACAAGAAATGCGTCGAGGACAAGGCCTTCATGCGCGCCAACCATATGAAGCTTTTGAACGCCTGGCGCGACGAAGCCGTCCGCGAAGGCAAGCGTATATACACGGCGAAAGACGGACGGACGTTCGAGAAGAGCCTCACCGGCTCCTGCATCCGCTGCCACAGCAACAAAGAGCAGTTCTGCGATCGCTGCCACAATTACGTGGGCGCAAAGCCCTCCTGCTTTGACTGCCACATTGTTCCCGCGGAGGTGAAAAAATGACGCCGAACCGCAGAGACTTTCTGAAAATCGCGGGAGCGTCCGCTTTGACAATCATGACGCCGGCGATCTTTGTCCCGGCCTGGGCGAAAAACAGCATCGTCATGCCTCCGGGGCAGGGTCTTGCTCCCCAAAAGGCGCTTGCGGCCAAACGCTGGGCCATGGCGGTGGATCTGACGAAATGCACGGCGAACTGCGCCGACTGTATTGTCGCCTGCCACGCGATTCACAATGTTCCGGAATTCGGCAATCCCAAAGATGAGGTCAAATGGATCTGGACGGAGCCTTTTGCATCCGTCTTTCCTGGCGAATCGCCCGCCTATTCAGGCGAAAAGCTGCAAAAGATGCGTCCGCCCGTTTTCTGCAACCATTGCGAAAATCCGCCCTGCGTCCGCGTGTGTCCGACCAAAGCCACGTTCCGGCGGTCCGACGGAATCGTAATGATGGATTACCACCGCTGCATCGGCTGCCGGCTGTGCATGGCCGCCTGTCCCTACGGGGCACGGAGCATGAATTACAGGGACCCGAGACCGTTTACCGCCAAAATCAATCCGGACTTTCCGACGCGCACGAAAGGAGTCGTGGAAAAATGCAACTTCTGTGAGGAGCGGCTCGCCAAAGGAACGCTGCCCGCCTGTGTGGAGGCGTGCAGGCAAAAAGCGCTCACCTTCGGCGACGCGGACGATCCCCGGTCGGACATCCGGCGTCTTTTAGAAACGCGCTTCAGCCTGCGCAGACGCGCGCACCTGGGCACCGGCCCGCAGATCTACTATTTGTTATGAGGACGTTATGCTGGAGAAAGCTTTAAAAGGAAACCGCGGATACTGGATCTGGATCGCCTGTTTGATCCTTGTCGCCACCGTCGGATTTTTCTTCTACCTTCGTCAGCTGGATTACGGTCTGGGAATAACCGGGATGAGCCGCGACGTTTCCTGGGGGCTCTACATTGCACAGTTTACCTTTCTGGTCGGCGTGGCCGCGTCGGCCGTGATGCTGGTGCTGCCTTACTACCTGCACGACTACAAGGCCTTCGGCCGGATCACCGTGCTGGGCGAGTTTTTGGCGGTTTCCGCCGTCGTCATGTGCATCCTTTTCGTCTTCGTCGATCTCGGGCGGCCCTCCCGTGTAATGAATGTGATTCTGCATCCGCAACCAAAATCGATCCTGTTCTGGGACATGATCGTCCTGTCCGGCTATCTCCTCATCAACATCGTTACGGGCTGGGTGATCCTGTCTTGTAACCGTAAGGAAATACCGCCGCCCCGTTGGGTGAAACCGATTATCTATTTGTCCATTCCCTGGGCAATCAGCATTCATACCGTCACCGCTTTCATTTACGCCGGTCTGCCCGGCCGTGGCTTCTGGCTCACCGCGATCATGGCCCCCCGCTTTTTGGCCTCCGCTTTTGCATCCGGTCCGGCGCTCCTGATTCTCGTCTGCCTGATTCTCAAGCGCTGGGGATGTTTCGACGCCGGGGAAAAGGCCATTCAGACGCTCGCGAAAATCGTTGCCTATGCGCTGGCCGTGAGCATTTTCTTTGTTCTCGTG
>JAAZOZ010000290.1 GCA_012797505.1 Smithella sp.
CTCCGCCTTTTTGCGATCGGTAATATCCGTGATGAGATTCAACGTCGCGGGCCTGCCTTCCCAATGGATGAGGATGGAGCTGATCTCTATCCACGAAACGAGGCCTTTTTTGGGGAGCACCCGGTAGGTATGCCGGGTGGGGGCGGCATCGCCGCTGATTTTCTCAAGATACCGCCGGATCACCATTTCCCTGTCCTCCGGATGCACCAGCTCAAAGACAGGGATGGAGATAAATTCCTGCACCGAATATCCAAAAGCCGCGACCGCCCGGGTGTTGACAAATTGAATTTTGCCGTCCTGGATCACGAGAATCGCCTCATCGGCATTTTCGACCAGCGACCGATAGCGTTCTTCTTTCTCCCGCAGCGCCGCCTCCGACCGCCTGCGTTCGGTGATATCTTCAACAATCCCCACACCACCGATAACGCCCCTGCCCTCCAGATGGATCGGCGTAAAAACAGCCCTTACCGGCGTGGCTTTGTCCGCGGTGACGGAACGATACACATCCTCATAAAGGGCGGTTTGGCCGCCCAGCGCCTGCCGAACCGCTTCAACAACCTTTTGATCCGGCAGTTTGAATAATTCCAGGCCGATCAGCGCTTTTCTGGAAGACCCGATAAGGTCGACGAAGTGTTCGTTGCACGCGACGATGACGCCCTTTTCGTCAAAGTAAAAATTGCCCAGGGGGGAGTACTCGAAAAACAGCCGGTATTTCTCCGCGCTTTCCCTCAGTTCCTCCTCCACCCGCTTTTGCTCCAGCGCGGAGCGCTCCAGCTCCGCAATCCGTTCGCGCAGGGAAGCCAGTTCGCCGATCATGGGCTGTTTGGTCTTGGCGTGATCCTTCATGCGATCATTCTTTCGTGTGCAGGCTTGCGTTGACGGGTGAAAAAGATTTTTGAACAACTGCCAAGCGGGGATAGTTTGCGATGGATATTGTATTTATTCATGAGTGCAGTGTAGCAGAAAACAAAAAATTGAACAAGACTTCGCGCGGATCAGATCCGGTCCGTCATATGCGCGCAAAATGGTAGTGCGGACCGAAGCGTTCGAACGCGGCCCGATCCAACGCTTCCCGGTGGTCCGGGTGGGCAATGCCGATGATCAGCCGCGCCCGCTCCTGCAGGGAACGGCCGTAAAGATTCACCGCTCCGAATTCCGTCACCAGCCAGTGCGCGTGGGCGCGCGTGGTCACCACGCCCGCGCCGGGAAGCAGGATGGGGGCGATTTTGCTCTCCCCTTTTTCCGTCACCGACGGCATGGCTAAAATGGGTTTTCCGCCCGCCGAGCGCGACGCGCCGTAAAAAAAATCGATCTGCCCTCCGACGCCGGAGTAGCATTTCGTCCCCAGGGAATCGGCGCAGATCTGCCCGGTCAGATCGACCTGCAGCGCGGAGTTGATGGCCGTGGCCTTCGGGTTTTTCGCGATGATGAACGGGTCGTTGGTGTAGCCGACGTCTTTCATCAGAACCCGCTCATTGCGATGCGTGTAGTCGTATAATCTTTTCGACCCCAGAAGAAACGTCGCCACCATCCTGCCGCGGTCGATGGCCTTGTTCGCCCCGTTGATGACG
Source organism: Smithella sp. (assembly GCA_012797505.1). GTDB lineage: Bacteria > Desulfobacterota > Syntrophia > Syntrophales > Smithellaceae > UBA8904. The sequence continues at coordinate 1,572 of JAAZOZ010000290.1, forward strand.
CCCTTTTCGACCAGATCAATCACGCCGTCGGCGAACATTTCCGTGTGGATTCCCAGATTTTTATGCCCGGAAAGCTGCGCAAGCACCGCGTTGGGAATCGCGCCGATGCCCATCTGCAGCGTTGCTCCGTCTTCGATGAGCGAAGCGCAGTGTTCGCCGATGGCCGCCTCGACGTCACCGGGCGGGGCGAAATGAACCGTTTCCAGCGGCGTGTCGTCTTCCACGAAAACGTGGATGCGATCGGTTGGAATGAGGCCGTCTCCGTAGGTGTGGGGCACGTGCGGATTGATCACGGCGATCACGACCCCGGCTTTTTCGACGGCGGCCACGGACGCGTCCACCGACGTCCCCAGGGAGACGCGCCCCTGTTCGTCGGGCGGGCTCACCTGAATCAGGGCCACGTCGCACGGGAGGTATCCTTC
>JAAZOZ010000291.1 GCA_012797505.1 Smithella sp.
AAGATTTCTCCCTTCGGTCGAAATGACAAAAATGGCCTTTATTCAAAGCTCTCATTTTGTCCTATGGTTTGATGGTCAAAACTGTTCTGTCAAACGGCTTATTTCCCGTCTGTACGACGCTTCCGATACTCTCCGGCACGGCTGCGAGTATAGGGAAAAGGCCTTGGTTTTGTCAAGAAAAGTTTGGAAAACGAAACGGCCTGCAGCGACGGGGTCCGGGCGCCACAGCGCCGACCAGCAGCAACGCAAAGTAAGGGAAGGGTCGGCGCATCAGCCGACCCCTCCTCAACGCAACTAATTCTTGACACTTGCGCAAACTTATGGATATGCTCCGCACGCTTTTTTGCCAGGCCGGGGATGTAGCTCAGCTGGGAGAGCGCGGCGTTCGCAACGCCGAGGCCAGGGGTTCGATCCCCCTCATCTCCACCAAGACCTCATCCAACGTAATCCAAAGAAATGCAAAAACCCGCATGTACAGCGGGTTTTTTGTGTGCAGATCTCCCTGGAGAGGGGAGCAATGATTTGTAACCGTTTCCTGGTTTTTTCTTTGCCTTTTCTTTTCCCTTCTGGTACGCTTTCGTATGTGAACAAAAAACAGCGGAAGACCCTTGCCGATATTTATGAAAAGCCGACACGCTGCGACGTTTCCTGGCGCGCGGTCGAATCACTATTCAAGGCAATCGGTGCCGATATTTTTGAAGGCAGGGGATCGCGTGTTTCTGTGGTTTTCGATCAGCGGGTGCTGGACATCCACAAGCCGCATCCGAGCGGGGAAATGAAAAAATACGCAGTCGAAAAAATAAGGGATTTCCTGGCCGTCATAGGGGTGAAGCCATGAGCAAAAATTATTTAAAATACAAGAAATATGTCGGGAGCGTGCAGTTTGACGCCGATGATCGGATATTTCACGGGCACGTCCTGGGCATCAATGATGCAATCAGTTTTGAAGGTTCGTCGGTGGAAGAGCTTGAACAGGACTTCAAGGCGGCCATTGAAAACTATTTCGAAACCTGCCGGAAAATCGGAAAAGAGCCGGAGAAGCCTTTCAAAGGCGCCTTCAACCTGCGCCTTGATCCGTCCCTTCATGAACTGCTCGTTGCCGGCGCTTTAAGCGAAGGGAAGACACTTAATGCTTTTGTAAAAGACGTCCTGAAGAAGGCCGTTTCTGTGACACATGCATGATATAGGCGTTATTTTGGGGTCACTTTTGGGGGTATGTCAAAAAATAGTTACCGTGAACATTATTTATTTACGATGACTTACGTGTTGAGCTCGATCCCCCTCATCCCACCAGGTCATTATCCAACATCATCCAAAGAGATGCAAAAACCCGCATGTACAGCGGGTTTTGTGTTGCTTATTGTTCTGATATGCCAAACGCTGCTTTTTGAAGAAGACGGATTTAATAGGATATTTCGCTTTTCTTGTTGCTGCAGATGAATTAGGATGGAAGGCACAAATCGGAAAAAGCCAAATCATACGCAATTAATCGTTAAGCATATTGTAATGAAGGAGCAATAATACCACGTAACCCATCGCACCACCCGATCGCAGCGCTAGGCGTTGCTGCGGGCGAGCTTTTCGTTGAGCCCCAAAGGAGACACCTGTTTGTTCCCGAAACCGCACTATTCCTGCTTTGCGGATCACGTGATGACTTGCCTGACAATCCGCTCAAGTCGGACCGGGGACTGTCGCGCCGGTGATGCGGCTCGTTCGGCAAGCGATAGTAGAAATATGAATGATTTTATGCTAATTGATAATCATGATTACAAAAGTCGTTCGTAAAAGCAGTCTTCATGATTTCCAGTCAGACAGGATCAATCTCGCGTACTGGTTAAGCCGGCCTGTGGAAGAACGTCTTGCAACCGTCGATTATCTGAGAAAGCAATATTATGGAAGCACAGAAAGACTTCAAAGAGTTGCTCGAGTTATTCAACGGGCATAAAATTGAATATATGATTGTCGGGGCTTATGCCCTTGCATACCATGGAGCGCCTCGTTTTACCGGCGACATTGATATTTTGATTAAACCTTCGACCGAGAACGCACAGAGAATCTTATGTGCTTTGGCTGAGTTTGGTTTTGGCGCCCTGAATCTGACCATTGAAGATTTTCAAAATCCTGATTCTGTTGTACAGCTTGGCGTTCCTCCGGTCCGCATTGACATCATGACTTCAATAACCGGAGTCCCATGGGAAAAGGCTGATAAGGGGAAGGTAAAAGGTTTATACGGAGATATTCCTGTTCACTTCCTGGGCAGAAAAGAATATATAGCCAATAAACGGGCAATGGGTCGAAAGAAAGATCTGGCGGATCTTGAATCTCTTGGCGAAGAATAATCTTTAACAGGAGTCGAAGAAAAGCAATTCTATCCTGCCCGCGTCAACCGCGAATTCTTTTCCGCGGATTTTCCTTCCCCAGCCTTGAATGCTGCGGACAGATTTCGGAGGAGCCCGGCTCGTAAAGGCGGCACACCGCAGGTCTTGTTTCATGGATGGCGCAGAAGTACCGCTCGCCGTCGAAAGCAAAAAAACGGCAGCCGGCAAGCGGGGTTCCCGACTCCCTCGACATCAGACGGTCCCCCTCCCAGAACGCCTGCCCCCTTTCCAGGACCTCCAGGATATCGTCCCTTCCTTCGGCTTTCCATCGCCGGATGTCTTCCTCCGTCGCGTAGGCCGTGAAATCGGCCAGGCAACAGCGGCCGCAGCGCAGGCATTCCATGGGTTTTGTGTTTTTCATCCTCCCCGCTTTCCCGGCCCGGAAAATATCACCGGCCCGGACATTTGTAAATTCATTCTTGGAATTCCAAAAGAAATATGTTTAATGAGCACCCCTGAAAGGAAAAAGAAATGCTCAAATCTTCCGAGGCGTTGGACATAAAACCTGACAAAATTCCTGTTGTTTTGCTCTACAACGTCGATCCGGACTGGACGGATGCCGAAAAAGAAGAAGTGGTCGGTCAGTCCACGAAGCTCGGCCTGGCGCTCATCGAGTCCGGCTATCCGACGGTTTTTGCTTCAATTGCCGACGACGATCTCGAAGGCTGTCTGGGCCGCTTTGATCCCGCCTCGCACATCGTTTTTAACTGGTGTGAAAGTCTGCCGGGAATTTCCCACAGCGAGTGGCTGGTAGCCAAGCGGCTCGAGGCGATGGGCTTCACCTTCACCGGCGCGGGCTCAGAAACCCTGGCGCTTGCGCAGGACAAGGCCGCCGTCAAAGCTCTGCTCGACGCGGCCGGCATCCCCACGCCCGCCTGGCGCATCTTTCAGGCCGGCGAAGCCGTCCGGTGGGAAAGGTTCCCCGCAATCGTCAAGCCGGTCAACGAACATTGCTCCGCAGGCATCAGCCGTGATTCCGTCGCGCTCGATGCGGTGGAACTGGCGGGGCGCATTCCATTTATTCTGGAGACCTACCGGCAGCCGGCTCTGGTGGAAGATTTCATCGACGGGCGCGAATTTCACGTGTCGGTCTGGGGCAACGAAATCCTCACGGTGCTGCCTGTTGCGGAAATGGATTTTGCATTTTTCAAAGACATCCGCGACCGCCTCTGCGGCCATGATGCCAAATTCATTCCGGGCTCCGATGCGTACGAAAAAATCGAAACAAGGCTGCCCGCGCCTCTCGACCCCGAAGAAAAGACGGCGCTGGAAAACGTATGCTGCGATGCCTACCGGGCGCTGGGCTGCCGGGATTACGCCCGCATGGATGTCCGGCTGCGGGACGGTGTTTTTTACATCCTGGACATCAACCCCAATGCGGACATCAGCCACGACGCCAGCATGGCCTGCGCCGCGGAGGCGGCCGGCATCAGCTATGGACAGATGGGCGGCGCCATTGTCCGGATGGCCGCCCGCCGCCATCCGGTTTTTCGACAATTGACTATAACATCTTGATTTCCAATAGAAATGGCTGGCGCTGTTGAAAAAAATCCCACCTGGAAGGGCAAAGATGATATAAGGGCTCACTAAAAAAGAGTCCCGCAGGGAGTTGACGTGACGAAAAGCCGGAAAATCAAAAGTCTTATACAGAAACAGCTCTTGATCCTGGACGGAGCGACGGGCACCGAGCTGCAGAAAAGAGGATTGCCCGCCGGGGTCTGTCCCGAAATCTGGTGTCTGGAAAATCCAACGGTGATTCAGGATATTCACGCCTCCTATGCCAAAGCCGGCGCCCAAGTGGTTTACACCTGCACGTTCGGCGCGAACCGTTTCAAGCTGAAGCAATTCGGCGTGAAGAAAGACGTTTGTTCGGTCAACCGGGAACTGGCGCGCCTGGCGCGGCTGGCCTGCGGCAAAAAAGCGCTGGTGGCCGGCGATATCGGACCCACCGGCTTGTTTATCGAGCCTTTCGGTCCGCTGGCCTTTGAAGAGGCGGTCGATGCGTTTAAAGAACAGGCGCGCGGCCTGATCGACGGCGGCTGCGATCTGATCGTGATCGAAACGATGATCGATATTCAGGAGGCGCGCGCGGCCCTGCTGGCGGTAAAGGAGCTTGCGGACATTTTCACCATCGCTTCCATGACATTTGAAAACGACGGGCACACACTGGGCGGAACGCCGCCGGAAGCGGCGCTCATTACCCTGCAGAGCCTGGGCGCCGATGCCGTAGGCTGCAATTGCTCCACGGGTCCCGAACAAATGGCCCGATCCATCGCCGCCATGAAGCCCTATGCGACGGTGCCGCTGGTGGCCAAACCCAACGCCGGTCTGCCGCGGCTCGAGGGATTAAAAACCGTTTTCGACATGGATGCCAAAACTTTTGCCGCTTCCGCCAAAAAGCTGATCGCAGCGGGCGCCAACCTGCTGGGAGGCTGCTGCGGCACGACGCCCGCCCACATCGCGGCGCTGGCCGGGGCTGTCGGAAAAAGGAAGCCGGCAAAGCCCCGTCGGACATCGCTCGCGGCGCTTTCCTCCGCCAGAAGCCATCTCCCGCTGGACGAGGATCAGCCCCTGCTGGTCGTCGGCGAAAGGATCAATCCCACCGGCAAGAAGGCCCTGCAGCAGGAGTTGATGGAAGGCAAACTGTCCATCATCCGCCAGATGGCGCAGGAGCAGGAAATCCAGGGAGCATCTCTTTTGGACGTCAACATCGGAGTGCCGGGCATTGACGAAGTCGCAACGATTAAAAAAGTGATCGGGCTCCTCGCCGCGACCACCCGCCTGCCGCTGGTCATCGATTCGTCGAGGGTGGAAACCATCGAGGCGGCGCTTCGCCTCTATCCGGGCCGGATGCTGATCAATTCCATTTCCGGCGAAAAGGAAAAACTCGCCAGGCTTCTGCCGCTGGCCGCGAAATACGGCGCAATGTTCATTTTGCTGCCCCTCACCGACGGCAACATCCCGAAGACGGCCCCAAAGCGCCAGGCGGTCATCCGCTCGATTTATGCAAAAGCGCAGAAGGCCGGGATGACCAAAGAGGATATTATTGTGGACGGGCTGACCATGGCGGTTGCCTCCGACAAAGACGCGGCCCGGGAAACGCTGGCCACGGTGGCCTGGTGCAAAAAGACTTTTAAAAGCAGAACGGTTCTCGGCCTGTCCAATGTTTCCTTCGGAATGCCGGGGCGCCCCTGGCTCAACGCCGCGTTTTTGGCCATGGCGCAGTACTGCGGGCTTTCGATGGCCATTGCCAATCCGGCCAGCGTGGAATTCATGAACGTGAAAAAAGCGGGAGACGCTCTTGTCGCCCGGGAAAAGGCGCCCCTCTTATTCATCCGCCATTTTTCCGAACAGGCACCTGCGGCGCCGCAAACCGCTTCGGCGCAAATGTCCCCGGAGGAAAAAGTCACCGCGGCTGTTCTCGACGGCGATCGGGACCGCATCGTCTCTTTTGTCGAAGCGCTCCTCCAGGCCGGACTTCCCGCCTCCCGGATCGTCGATGAGGTGCTGATTCCGGCCATTGTGCGGGTGGGGAACCTGTACGAAAAGAAGATTTATTTCCTGCCGCAGTTGATGGCCGCGGCGGAAACGATGAAAAAAGCCCTGGCCCTGCTGGACCCGTATCTGAAGCAAAAAGCGGCCGCGGAAAAAGGCAAAGTTCTGCTGGCAACCGTCCGGGGCGATATTCACGACATCGGCAAGAATATCGTCGCGCTGCTTTTGAGAAATTACGGATATTGCGTTATTGATCTGGGCAAAGACGTTCAGGATCAGGCAATCATCGAGGCGGCCCAAAAGGAAAGGCCGGACGTGATCGGACTTTCCGCGCTGATGACCACGACGATGGTCCACATGAAGGAGATCATTTCGCTTGCCCGCGCTAAGGGAATCCGGACGGACTTTCTCGTCGGCGGGGCCGTGGTGACGCAGGCGTATGCCGAATCCATCGGCGCATCCTTCGCCAGAGACGGCGTAGCCGCCGTCAAAGCGGTGGAGCAACTGATCAACAAATAATGGTTATGACGACGGAAACATTCAACAGGTTTTTGAGCATTGGCGCATCGGTCGGACTCCACGCCCTGGCGGCGGCCGTCCTGATTTTCGGCCTGTCCGGCCCGGCAACGATCCCGGAGATGACGGGCAGACTTGATGTAGTCTGGGCATCCATCGCTTCCGGTAAGGACGCTTCTTCGTCGCCTGCCCCACGGGTCGGGCAAAAGAAGCCTTCCGCCGCGGAGGGCCGGTCTTCCGCCACAGGGGAAATGCAGACCGCGCAGAATTTCCAGCCGGAGTTCTCCACAGCCGTTTCGGCCGATGAAAAAGCCGCAGCCGATGCCGCAACAACGTTCTTCGGAACCCCAAAGGCGGTCTATGCGGAAGCGCCCGGCCACGGGTTTGCATCCGATGCCGCAAGAGCGCAGGCGGGCCCCGTTGCGCAGCCGGTCGTTTCCAACGCCTACCCCCGATACCGCGAGAACCCGCCGCCCGGTTATCCGGAAACGGCCCGGCAAAGGGGTTACGAGGGCGTGGTGCTGGTCGCGGTTGAAATCCTGACGGACGGACGCGTGGGCAAAGCCGTCGTCCGGCAGTCATCCGGCTATGCCATTCTGGACCACACCGCGGTTGCCGCGGTCAAAGACTGGAAATTCGTGCCGGCTAAAAAGTCCGGCGTTCCTTATAAAACATGGGCGGAACTGCCCATCAAATTTGTCATCCACGAGAATACCCGCTCGTAATATCATCCGGACCGGAGGAAAATATGATGTCCATGGATCAAAGCACCGCTAAAAAGCGCCTTGGAAAAATCATCCTGGAGCGCTCTTTCAAATACAGCGACAACCCGCCTTTTACGCTGGCGTCGGGCCGTCAGAGTAATTTTTATTTCAACTGCAAACCGACCACGCTGGACCCGGAGGGCATGAATCTGATCGGCGAGATTGTTTTTGACATGCTGAAGGACGCGCCGGTCACCGCGGCGGGAGGACTGACGCTGGGCGCCGACCCGATCGCCAACGCCCTGGCCGTGATTTCCTTCCAGAGGGGCAAACCGATCAAATCGTTCATCGTGCGCAAAGATGTCAAGGCCCACGGCACGAAAAGCGCCATCGAGGGGAACGTCGCGGCCGGCGAAAGGGTTGCGATCATCGACGATGTCATCACCACGGGCGGCTCGACGATCACCGCCATCGAACAGGCCCGCCGCGCCGGTCTGGTGGTGGACCGGGTGATCACGCTGATTGACCGCGAGGAAGGCGGGCGGGAAAACATCCTTCAGCGCGCAGACTGCGTTGAGTCCGTGTTTACGCGGACGCAAATCATGGCGCTGCGCGAGGAAATCCTGTCGGGACAGCAGCGGACATGAAAAGAAGCCTTTTGTTCCCCTTTTTCCCGCTGTTGGCCGCGCTGCTGTTCTTCTGTGCCGCCGTTGAAGCGGCCGTCATTCCCGTCACCAAATTCCGTTCCGCGGATCTGCCGGGCGGAGCGCCCCCCGGATGGGCGCTGGAGAAAAAAACCGGCGCGCCGTCCCTGAAAATCTCCAAGGAAGGCGACAACTATTATCTGCATCTGCGGTCGCAGGGCAACTCGTCCTTCGGCGTGCGCACATCGGCGCGCGTCAACGTGAAAGACTTTCCGATTCTTTCCTGGCGTTGGAAAGTCGAAAAAATGCCCGTCGGCGGCGACGTCCGCAAAAAAACAGCCGACGATCAGGCGCTCCAGGTCTATATTGCTTTCAAAGAAACCGGATTTCCGGCCGCGCTGAACACGCCGGTCGTAGGCTATATCTGGGACAATGAAGCACCCAAAGGATGGAGCGGACGCAGCACACAGATCGGCGGCGACAAAATGCGCTACATTGTTTTGAGGAACAAAACGGACAAAATCGGCCAGTGGTACACGGAGCGCCGCAATCTGTATGAAGACTACAAAAAACTTTTCGGCGACATCAACGGGGGCGAACCGCTCGGCGTCACCACCGGCCTGCAAATCCACATCAACACCCAGCGAACCAGAACGCCCGCCGAAGGCCTGATCGGCGAGATCTACTTCAGCAGCGAGACGAAGGACGTCGTGGTGACGGAAGCCGCCAAGGAGAAAATGGTTGCCGCAACCCCCGTGCTCTCCAGCCCCAGAGGGAAAGCGCTGCCCGTGGCCGGCTTCGACGACGATTTCAACCGCCCGGGCTGCGTCAACATCCGCATCGCCTTCGACACCAATTCCACGCAGGTGGACGCCATCCCGAAAAGCAGCGTGCAAACGATTATGGAATATCTGGTGAAGCATCCCGAAAACACGCTCGTCATCACCGGTCATACGGACAGCGTCGGTTCCGACGCCTTCAACCTGGAGCTGTCGAGGCGGCGGGCCCAAAGCGTCAAACAATATCTGGTCGAACAATACGCCATCGACGAACATCGCCTGATCATCCTGGGCGCGGGCGAATCGCGCCCGATCGCCGACAACGACACGCCGGAAGGCCAGGCGCAAAACCGCCGCGTGACGATTCAGGATTGTCCGCGGTAAAAATTTTTTTCAAGGAGCGTCCCGTGACACCCATCCATGTATTGCAGCCGAGTCTGCACAGCGGCGATGTCGTCCAGGGGTTTATCGTGTTGCGCGTCGAAGTCATCGAATCGATGCGCTTGACCGCCTATGAAATGGAGCACCGCAAAACCGGCGCCAAAGTGCTGCATCTGCACGCCATGGACCGGGAGAACCTTTACGCCATCGGCTTCAGGACGCCGCCCGCGGATTCCACGGGCCTGCCCCACATCCTGGAGCATTGTGTGCTGGCCGGCTCGGAGAAATATCCGCTGAAGGACGCCTTCAAAGAACTGATTCGTTCCAGCATGCAAACCTTCATCAACGCCTTCACGTACCCGGACAAAACCCTTTACCCGGTAGCCAGTCAGATCAAGGCGGATTTTTATAATCTGGCGCGCGTTTACACGGACCTTGTTCTGCATCCCCGCCTGCTTCGCGAAACCTTCCTGCAGGAAGGCCATCATCTGGAATTTGCAAAGCCCGGCGATCCCGAAAGCGATCTGATCATCTCCGGCATTGTTTACAATGAAATGAAGGGCGCCTATTCATCGCCCGATTCGCTGATGTATAAGGACATTCAGCAAAATCTTTATCCGGACACCGTGTATGCCCTGGACTCCGGGGGCGACCCGGACATCATTCCGACGCTGACCTATGAACAGTTTCGGGATTTCCACCGCAAATACTATTCGCCGACCAACGCGCGCTTTTTCCTCTATGGGGACATCCCCACCGCGGACCATTTGGAATTTCTGGCCGAAATGCTGGCCGGCTTCGAGCGGGTGGAGGTGGATTCGTCCATCACAAGCCAGCCTTTCTTTTCCGGTCCCCGGCGGGTTGCCGGCGTCTATCCCATCGATCCGGATGAGCCTTCGGAGAAGAAAACCAACGTCAATCTGGCCTGGATGCTCGCGGAAAACAAAGACTTTGAAACGGCGCTTACGCTGTCCATTCTTTCCGGCCTGCTCGTGGGCAGCGCCGCGTCGCCCCTGCGCCGGGCGCTTGTCGATTCGGGGCTGGGAGAAGATCTGTCGCCCGTGTCCGGCATCGAATCCGAGCTCAAGCAGATGATGTTCTGCGCCGGTCTGCGCAACATCAAAAACGCCGACATCCCGAATGTTGAAAAGCTGATCCTCGACACCCTGCAAAAGATTGTCGCCGAAGGATTCGACCCGGAACTCATCGAGGGCATCCTGCATCAGGTCGAATTTCACGGCAAGGAAATTTCCCGCGGCTCCTACCCTTACGGGATTACGCTGATGGGCGGCGTTTTTCAGACCTGGCTCTACGACGGCGATCCCCTGGTCGGCCTCGATTTCTCGCGCGTGATTGAAAAGATCCGCCTCCTCCTGAAAGACGATCCGCAGATCTTCCAGAAAGTGGCCCAACAATGGCTGGTGGACAATCCGCATCGCCTGCTGGCGGTGATGGAGCCGGATCCCGATTTCAACCGGAAGAGCGAAGCTGAATTAACGAAGAAGATGGCCGCGCTCAAAGCCGGTTTGTCGAAAGATCAGCTGCGGGCAATCGACGAGCAGGCGGCGCGTCTGAAGGCCTTTCAATCCGAGGAGGATTCATCGAAGGCCCAGGCAAGCCTGCCCAAACTGAAAATGGAAGACCTTCCCCGGCAGGTGGAAACGGTTCCGACCCGGCACAAAACTCTGGCCGCGACCCCCGCGCTGGCGCATGACCTGTTTACCAACGGCATAGCCTATGTCGATCTGGCGTTTGACACCGCTTCGGTTCCCGAAAGCCTGCAGATCTACCTTCCGCTTTTTGGCAAAATCGTAAGCGGCATGGGCGCGGCGGGTCTGACCTACGACGAGATGGCCAAACGCATCGCCCTGCAGATGGGCGGATTCGGCTATGACCTGTCTTCCGGTCTTTCCGTGGACGCGGCCCGGGTCTGGCAGAAAATGGTCTTTTCCTTCAAAGCGCTCTACCGCAATGTTCCGCAGGCTGTCCGGACCGTCCGCGACATTCTCTGCTTTGGGGATTTGAACGATGAATCGAGAATGCGTGATTTAATCGCCGAGCGGAAAAACAACCTGATCGCCTCCGTCGTTCCTTCCGGACACGTTTTCGCCAAACGGGCGGCGGCGGCAGGGCTGACGCTGCCCGCCTATCGCGATGAGCAATGGCACGGCCGGACGCAGCTGCGATTTGTCCAGCGGCAGGCGGAGGGCTTCGACGCCTCCAAAAAGCCCCTGCGCGAAAAGCTGGAGCAGCTCAGGGAAATCCTCTTCACGAGGCAAAACCTGACGGTCAACATGACCGCCGATGCAGACGGCCTCACGCTGGTGGAAACACCCATCGGCGAACTTCTGGAAAGCCTGCCGGCCGGCCGTCGGAGCGAAGAACCCGAAAGGCCCACGCTTGCGCCCGTCCGCACGGGCATCGCGGTTCCCACCCAGGTTTCCTATGTGGCCTCGGCGATGAAAGCGCCCGCCTACACCGATCCGTCCTCCGCGCTGATCATGCTGGCATCGCGGGAACTATCCAACACGTATCTGTACAAACATATCCGCGTGCAGGGCGGCGCCTACGGGGGAATGTCGTCTTTCGACCCGTCGCAGGGCATATTCGCATTTCTGTCCTATCGCGATCCGCACATCGTGGAGACGATGAATGTTTTTGAGGCCGCGCAAAAATATTATTCCAAAAACGAAATGACAAAAGACGATTTGGAAAAGGCCGTGATCAGCGCGCTTGGCGCGCTGGACAAGCCCCTCGATCCTTCGGGGCGCGGTTATGTCGCCCTGTTCCGGCATTTCAGCGGCGCGACCGACGACCTGCGCCAGGCCTTCCGGGACCGGCTTACTGCCGCAACGCCCAGTCAGGTGCGGGACGCCCTGTCCGACTATTTTGAAAAAGCCTCGCCATCCGGCTCGGTCGCGGTTTATTCCTCGCAGGAAAAACTGGAAGAAGCCAACCGGCGTCTGGAAAAGAAGCTGAAACTGGAAAAATTGTCGGAAGCATAGGGGAAAAGGCTGAAGGCTGAAGACTGACGTTGGTTTTCAGCCTGTATTTGGAGCTCTTCAATGACAGATAACAACAAGGTCGGCACGTTGATCAACTGTTTGTTCTGCGGACACTTCTACCTGACGGGCCGGGCGGAGACTCCCTACGGCTGCCGGGCACACGGTTTCACGACGTTCCGCATGCCTTCCGTGGACGTCTTCGGGGCTTCAGGCGAGGACTGCGCGCTGCTGGTCCGCAGGGAACCGGGCGAACACACGCACGACAAATGCCTCCCCGGGAGAAAGGAAAGGAAAGAGAATATGAATATCTCACAATGGCTGGATCAGAAAGAATCCCAAGGCTTTGATGTGTCCCGCGCAGTCCTGCCCGAAGAGCTGGAGCGCGAAGAAGAGCCGGATGAGACACTTTACTTCAAGGAAATCCGTCCTTGCAGCGTTTTGTGCACGGGTGATCATCCCTTTGCCACGGTCGAGCGATTCGGCCGCTGGTACCGCAGCCGGGGACGGGAAAAGGAAAAAGGACCGCACACCGGCAAACCGCCGTGGTGGTTTTTCACCCGGGACAGAGACCTTGCCTTGCAGACGGCAAAATCCCGCATCGAAAAATAAAGAGCGCCGGACGTCTGATCCGGCGCTCTGCCGTCTTAGCCGGCCAATCCGCCTCTTATGAAAATAATTCCGAAATGCTTCCCGAGACAACCTTTGTGCCCGCCGGCAACGGTTCGGCCCCACAGACAGGCAGAAAGATTTTGAAGGTGAGTTTGCCCGCCTCTTTGTTTTCCGCCGCGGCGCATCCGCCGTAAACGGAAAGAATGGCTTCTGCCGTGGACAGGGTTCGGAAAACGGCGCTTTCGCCCCGGTCCGCCGGAGGGCTTCCTCTGCCTTCGATTTCAACACACGCATAGGCGGGCCCTGCGACGCGTGAAAAAAAGTCCTGATCCGGAAGGGTTTCCGTTCCAACCGTTCCCGCACGAAAAGATAAGGCAGCCGGCGCCCCTCCGAAGAATTCCCCTGCCCCTTTGATCAGGTTGACCAAAACCTGCTGCAGCAGGTCGGGGCTGATACGGACTGACGGACCGCAACGGGGCAGATCGGTTTCCATCCGCGTGTTGGGCGGAACCATCGCCCGGAAAACAGGCAGAAACCGCAAACAGGCCCCGGATATGTCCAGCGGCGCTTGCCCGGATGCGCCGTAGCCCAGACAAAAACCCATACTGCCTGTCAGCCACCGGCAGATCTCCGCCGCCTGACAGGCGGACTTCATGGCTTCGGTAAGCAGCCGGAAAGGCTTTCCATCCTTCGGCAGTTTATCCATCGCCATCTCCATATTGAGCAGAATCCCGACAAAATGATGATTGAAAAGATGAGCCATCCCCGATGCCATGGCATGGGAAGGATCGGTTTTCTGAAACGGTTGGTCGGCCTTAACGACGTCTGTACCCTTTGCGTGCTTTTGTTTGAATTCAACTGCCTGATGAAGCGCCTCCATAAGTTTCCGGGTTCCTCTTCGCTTTTACGATCTTTTCATAAGATGGATTGCAGATGGGCGCGAAGATTGACTTTCGTGTTCCGCAGATCCAATTTCTTGCGAATATTGTTGCGATGCGTCGCAATCGTGTTTGCCGACGTGTTGAGGATATCGGCAATTTCTTTGGTCCCTCTCCCGCTTCGGATCAGATCGGCAATTTGGATTTCCTGCGGGGTGAGATTCGAATGGGTGAGAAGCAGGCTGGTCACAAACGAAGACAAAACATCCTTCAGGCTGTTCTCCAGGCCCTTCAGGTGTTTTCGCTGCCCGGCGTTCAGGTTCGACGCCCGCAGCTTCTTCAGATGAGGGATGACCAGATCCTGAAGGTTGGCCTTCAGCTTATCCTCCACAACATTTTGCGCTTCATTCCCGGAATGGATGAATACGCTCACGAACGGATTGGTTTTCTCCGGATTTTCAGCCAAAAGCCTGCGCTTGTTTTCGTCTTTCTTCTGTCCCGGCATATCAAAAGCCGTCCCCACGAGGCAGGTTGTATTGCGATAGACGACCCGTCGGGAATTGAAAAATAACGCCCGGCGCGTCCCGTCTTTAAAAACGATATCCACTTGAGAAGCATGCTCGCCGAGGCGAAAAATCTTTCCTATTTCTTCAGTGATCACGATGCGCTGGGACTCGTCAAGAAAGTCCAGGACCGACATTCCCTGAAGCTCTTCATGGGAAAGGCCGGACGCCGTCCGGAAGTTGTCGTTCCAGAGGACCAGTCTTAATTGCTGATCCATCACGTAAAACCATCCGGGAAGGCTCTCGATAATTTTTTTGTTGAAGCCGCCTTCTCTGAACCATGGATTACGGGCCTGGTTGAAATCCAAAACCGGAAAAGGCAATGAGTCTTTTCCGTCAGAAATGAAGGCCTCCTCTGCCGGGTTTCCGTCTTCGCAGGACGGTATGTTTTTCATCGCGGTTGAAATCTCTCCTGAAAAAAGCTCCTTTTTCTTACAACCGTCGCGGCAATAAACTTCGGCCGCCAGGATTCCGCGTGCCGGAAAGTTCGACGTTTTCCCGGCAAGAAATTATTGGGGCAAATAAAACCGCCTATGGAAACACTTGTCAACGAGAGAGATTAATGAAATTTTATAGAGATATTATGTATGGAATATACATGGTAATAAATTTTGTTTTTGAGAAAAAGGAAACAAGAAATCGGAGGCG
>JAAZOZ010000292.1 GCA_012797505.1 Smithella sp.
GATTTTGACGGAGGCGTTTGGCGCGATTCCGGGGCTGCGGGTGACGCCGGAACCGGAGAACGTGCGGCACGCCTATTACAAGTACTATGCGTTCGTGCGGCCGGAAAGATTGAAAGTGGGTTGGGACCGGGACCGGATCATGAACGCGGTGACGGCGGCGGGCGCCCCCTGCTTCAGCGGGAGCTGCAGCGAGGTGTATCTGGAAAAGGCCTTCGAGGGCAACGGCCTGCGTCCGGCTGAGCGCCTGCCCGTGGCGAAGGAGTTGGGAGAGACGAGCCTGATGTTTCTCGTCCACCCCACGCTGACAGAAAATGATATGAAGCGCGTCGCCGCCATCGTTGTGGCTGTCATGGCTGAGGCAACGGAGTAAAGGGGTGATAGGTAATGGGTTACAGATGTAGTGCGGGGTTTTAACCCCGCTAAAAACAGCGCGGCTAAAGCCACGCACTACATCGGGTTGGAATGTTTTAAATGTAGTGCGGATATTTATGTCCTCGAAAAAACAGGTCATTTCCACAACCTCTGTCATTCCCGTAATCTCTACTCCCACCCTGTCGAGACCTTTGAAAAATGTCATGACAAAAATGGCAGTTATTCAAGGCTCTCGAAGGGGTTGTGCATTAAATAGGAGCAACTTTGCTTGACAGAAAGCGTTCTTTAGTCTAATTAGAATTAGACTAAAGATGATTAGACTGAAGGGAATATCTTGAAATTTGTAAATAGACACAGTGAGTTGACATTCCTCAAGGAAAGGCACGAACAAGATGGATTTCAGTTTATTCCCATTTATGGTCGTCGCCGAGTGGGGAAGACCCGCCTGCTCCGCGAGTTTCTCAGAGACAGGCCCGGTATCTATTTCATGGCGGATACGGCCCCGGAGCGGGAGCAACTGAAAAGCCTGGGGCGGGAGGTGGGCGAGTTCTTTCAGGACAACATCCTGGCCGCATCAGGGTTCCAGGACTGGCAGCAGGTTTTTGCTTACCTGAAGGAAAAAAGCCGGCATACCAGGCTGGTTCTGGCATTGGACGAATTTCCCTATCTGGTCGGCGCCAATTCCGCCATTTCCTCGATTTTCCAGAAAGGTGTGGATCTCGATCTGCAGGACAGCCGCCTGATGCTGCTCCTGACGGGATCGAGCATGGGCATGATGGAAGAGGAGGTGCTTCATGCCAAGGCGCCCTTGTATGGCCGTCGCACCGGTTCTCTGGAAGTGAAGGAAATGCCCTTCGAAACTCTGGCCGAACTGTTTCCCGATATGCCCTTTGCGGGCCGCGTTTCTATTTACAGCCTCTTTGGGGCTATTCCCGCGTACCTGGAGAGGGTCATTCCCACGTTGACGCCGCTGGAAAATATCCGCCGATCCGTCCTGGATAGGGGTTCTTTTCTCTATAGCGAGGTGGAGTTCCTGCTCCGGGAGGAGCTGCGGGAGCCCCGAAATTATTTTGTCATTCTCCGTGCCATTGCCCAGGGCAAACAGAAACTATCCGAAATCATCAACGATACGGGGATGGACAAGTCTCATGTCTCCCGTTACCTCGACATTCTGAGGAGCCTGAGATTGGTGGAAAAGGAAGTCCCGGTGACTGAAAAATACCCGGACAAAAGCAGGGCTGGACTGTACCGGCTTCACGACCGATTTTTCACTTTCTGGTTCCGGTACGTCTTTCCCTTCCGCGGGAGATTGGAAATCGACCAGGTGGATAATGTTTTGGAAATGATCGCCGAGACGTTCGATGCCTTTGTCGGGAATGCTTACGAAGATATCTGCCGGGCACAGTGCCTTTCGCTGATGAAAAAAGGCGTGATGGCGTTCACGACTCTCGGCAGGTGGTGGGAGCGGAACGAAGAGATTGATATTGTTGCTCTTGACGAAACAGAGAACGTTGCATGGTTCGGGGAGTGCAAATGGAGCCGAAAGAAGGTGGGAACCGACATCTACGAGGATCTCGTGCGCAAATCCCGACTGGTTTCGTGGCGTGATTCCACGCGTTTCGATCGCTATGTCCTTTTCAGCCGAAGCGGCTTCACAGAGGCAATGGTCGCCAAGGCAAAGGAAGAAGGGGTTGTTCTGATTCACGGTGATTCGATTGCCTGAAAAAAGGGGACGGGAAAAAAGGGGACGGTTCTATTTTTCACTATTTTTCAAAGGTCATGAATATTGAATAGCGGTTCCTACAATTCTTTCGAAAAACCCAGGCATTCTTTTTGGGCAAGGCTCTTTTATGATCTGACGCACACATCGTCTCTCAGCCGCTTTTTGTTTTTCCTGCTGGCCGACATTCTCATCGTCTCCCTTTCGCTTTTCCTCTCTTTCCTCGTTCATTTCGACTTCAATCTGCGGGTGCCGTATGCGGAGCTGCTGCGGGAGATTCTGCTGTTCTTCGTGGTTTTGAAGATCGGCTTCTTCGCGGTTTTCCGCGTGTACAGGATCACGTGGCGTTACGTGGGCGTTGCGGAGTTGATGAATATCGTTCTGGCGGTGGCCGTGGCGGAGATGGCGCTGCTGATTCTGAGTCTGCCCAACAGTTTTTTCCAACTGCCGATCACGGGGCTGGCCAGGCGGATCTTCCTGGTGGACGGGTTCTTCACGCTGGCGTTCATTTCCGGCCTGCGGATTTCCAAGAAGCTTTACATGGAGGTTCTCCGGGAGAAGGGGGCCGGGCGGAAGGGGAAAAACACGCTGATCATCGGCGCGGGCAATACGGGGGAAATGCTCATCCAGGACATGGCGCGCAACGGCTTTGCGGATTTCTACCCCATCGGGCTTCTGGACGACGACCGGATGAAGGTCGGTTCGTACATTCACGGCGTGAAGGTGCTGGGCGGACTGGGGAAGCTGGGGGAGCTGATCGGGCCGCTCAAAGTGGAAATGGTAATCATCGCCATCCCGTCGCTGGACCACAATACCATGCGCAATCTGTACGAGGCGGCGCGGAAGCTCAAGGTGGCCGTCAAGGTGGTGCCCCGGATTTACGATTTCGACCGGCCGGACATCAACCTGAAGGGGCTGGAGGACATCAGCATCGAGGACCTGATCGGGC
>JAAZOZ010000293.1 GCA_012797505.1 Smithella sp.
TCTGGAAGGCCTCAACCGGCATTCTTCCGTTCACGCCGCCGGCGTCGTGATCTCCGATGCTCCGCTCGTCGAGCGTGTTCCGCTTTTTGCCCCCAAGGACGATATAGTTTCCCAGTATTCGATGAAGGATATCGAAACCGTCGGCCTGACCAAATTTGATTTTCTGGGGTTAAAAACGCTGACCGTCATCAAAAACGCCGTGGATTTCATCAGAGCCTCTCATAACGTTGACCTTGACGTGAATAACCTTCAGCTCGATGATGAAGAAACCTACCGGCTGCTGTCCAGAGGGGAAACAGACGGTGTTTTCCAGTTGGAAAGCGCCGGCATGAAAGACCTGCTGGTCAATTTTAAACCGGACCGCATTGAAGACATTATCACCCTGATCGCCGCTTACCGGCCGGGGCCGATGCAAATGATTCCCGATTTTATCGCCCGCAAGCACGGCAAGCAGCAAATTACCTATGAGCTTCCCCAACTGGAGCCGATCCTGAAGGAAACCTACGGAATTATTCTGTATCAGGAACAGGTCATGCAGATTGCCAACGCTATCGGCGGCTATACGATGTCCCAGGCCGATACGCTGCGCAAGGTGATGGGGAAAAAGCAAATTGCGGCCATGGAGAAGGAGAAACCCCGCTTTCTGGAAGGCGCGAAAAAGCAAAACATCAATGAAAACAAGGCGAAATACATCTGGGAGCAGATGGAGAAATTTGCCGCGTACGGCTTTAACAAATCGCACAGCGCCGCTTATGCGATGATCACGTATCAGACCGCCTATCTCAAGGCGCATTATCCGGTGGCTTTCCTGGCGGCGCTTCTGACGAGTGAAAAAGACAACCGGGACAAGATTATCAAGCACATGTCCAACTGCAAGGAAATGGGCATCGATATTCTGCCCCCGGACATTAATGAGTCACAGAAGGATTTCAGCATCTCGGGCGGCAACATCCGTTTCGGCCTTACCGCCGTCAAGAATGTCGGGGAAGCGGCGATTGAATCGGTCATGGACATTCGAAAGGAGGGAAAATTTACCTCCTTTATGGATTTCCTGTGCCGTATTGATCTGCGCAAAGTCAACCGAAGAGTACTGGAGAGCCTGATCAAATGCGGATCTTTTGATTCTCTGGGCTACACCAGGCGGCAGCTTATGGAATGCCTGGATGCGGCCATGGAGGTTGCGCAGCGCAAACAGAAGGAAATCCTCAGCAATCAGGCAAGCATCTTCGATCAGCTCGGCGCTGAGGAGAGAGCGGAGACAAAAGGTAGCGGATCTTTCTCCATCCCCGATCTTCCCGAATGGGACCGCAAGGAGCTGCTCGCCATCGAAAAGGAAACCGTCGGATTTTATATTTCGGGCCACCCGCTGCACGGCTACGCTGGAAAATTAAACCTGGTTGCCAATACCGATTCTTCGACTCTGAACAATAAAAGGGACAAAGAAACCGTCACCATTGCGGGGATTGTCAGTTCGCTTTCCGAAAGACTGACCAGGAAAAAAGACGTTATGTGCAACGTCGTTCTTGAAGACCTGCAGGGTTCCGCCAGCATTATTTTCTGGGCCGATATTTACAGGAAATATTCGGAATTGCTCCATGCCGACGAACCGGTTGTGATCCAGGGCATTGTCGATGTCGGAGACGAATCGAACAAAATCATTGCCCAGGAGGTGATACCGTTGGCCAGGGCTCTTGAAAATCCCTACAAACAGGTTCGTTTTATAGTCCGGACGGACGAAATCCCACCGGAGGGAATTTCCGCGCTGAACGATACCATTCGAAAATACAGTGGAAAATACGAGGGTTATATTCATCTGTTGAACGGGAAATGTGAAACGATCGTCCGTCTGGGGGACCGGACAAAACTGGATATCTGCGAGAAACTCCGACGGGAGGCGGACGCGATCCTGGGGGAGGGTAGTACGGTTTATTGTTAAAAGAATTGGGCTATGGGCAATAGGAAGAAAACGATGATCAACAAGTGACGAGTTATGCTAATATGATATATGAGGAAAGAACATATAGGTCACTAATTAATAATGATAATCTGATTTCATATCAAGTTAAAGTTGCTCAAAGTGATCTGTGGATAAGTTCCGATACCGATCTGTCTGGTCTTGCTGAAAAATCTCTTCGACAACATCGATATTCACTGGAATCCTATATCCACAGATATCCGGAATTCCGTACGACACTTCTTCCATTTCCGCAAGACCCTCTGGCTCCTGCGATCATCAGGGAAATGATTGAACAATCAACTGTCTGCGGGGTAGGGCCCATGGCCTCCGTTGCCGGCGCTATCGCGGAATTTGTAGGGAACGATCTGGCCGGTCTCACGGATAATATCATTGTCGAAAACGGAGGAGATATTTTTCTTCGATCCAAGAAAAGTCTTTCGATAGGGGTTTTTGCCGGAGAATCAACTTTAAGTTATAAAGTCAAACTAATTATAAAACCTGATGAAACGCCTTTGGGGATCTGCACCTCCTCGGCAACCGTAGGTCCGTCTTTGAGCTTTGGAAAAGCCGACGCGGTCTGTGTTCTTTCCCGCTGTGCAACCCTGGCCGATGCGGCTGCCTCCGCTGTCGGCAATTGTGTAAAAAGCAAAAACGATATAAGGAAAGCGCTCGATTTCGGGTTGAAAATACCGGGGGTTCGCGGCGTCGTAATTATCATTGAAAATGAGATGGGAGCCGCAGGAGAGGTCACATTCTTCTGAGAAATGGTAAAATTCGGATGAGTCCAGGAAAACGAGGTATGATATATCGATATGAATGAATTTACTGAAGAAATATGGAAGAGAAGCCCTTTTATCAAGCTGCTGGGACTTGAAATCGAAAAGATCGAACACGGAGCGTGCTTCAGTCGCCTGCGGATCAGAGACACCTTGCTCAACAAGCACAGCGTCGTTCATGGGGGCGTCATTTATTCCATGGCCGACATCAGTATGGGAGTGGCGGTTTATTCGACATTGAAAAGCGGTGAAGAAACATCGACGGTTGAGATAAAAATCAATTATCTGAAACCTGCAAAAACCAGCCTTTTAACGTGTGAAGCCAAAATATTGAAGAAAGGCAAAAACATTGCCGTGATGGAGGCGGATATCCGATCTGGTGAAAATTCACTGATTGCCAAGGCTCTGGGTACATTCATGTTTACATAACATATCTTATAAGACATAATGTTAAAATATTTGTCGTCAGCAGAGACATAAAAAAAGACCTGCTACCCTTCAACCTTCAGCCTTCAGCCTTCGGTCTTCAGCCTTAAAACCTATTATATTCCATCCGCCGCAAGCTGCTCAATCATACGAATCTGCTTGTCGGTTAGTTTCTTCGGAACCTCGACGTTGATCTTGACGAACTGATCCCCTTTTGGAGCTCCTTTCATTCCCGGCACTCCAAAACCCTTCATGCGTATTTTGGTATTGTTTTGTGTTCCGGGTGCAATCTTCAATCTCTTGGTGCTGCCGTCAAGTGTGGGAACGTCGATGGTGGTCCCCAGAGCCGCCTGGCTAAATTTAATGGTTTTTTCAATGTAAAGATCGTTTCCATCGCGGGCGAAAATCGGATGAGGCAAAACATTGATGTTCAGGTAAAGATCCCCGTTTGGACCGCCCTGATAGCCGGTCAGGCCTTTTCCCGGAAGTCTCAGTTTCTTACCCGTGCTGATGCCGGGGGGAATTTTGACATTGATATCTTCAATGCGGTTTTCCATTTGGAGCGAAATCTTCTTGTCGGCGCCCATAACGGATTCTTCTAATGATATCGATAAATTATATTCTACATCCTGTCCCTTTTGCGGCATATCGGCGTACTGCCGGCCTGCGGCGCCTCCGCCCATTTGGCCGAACATGCCGTCAAACGGATCATCATATTCCGTATAGCCGCCTCGCCTCGTTCCCGTGCGGAAGGTTGTTCGTCCCCCTCCCCTGGAGCCTCCGAATCCGAAGCTGCGCAGAATTTCATCCAGGTCAAATCCGCGGAAAATATCTTCCTGTGAATACTGCTGGCGAAACTGATCAGCTGAACCGAAATTGTCGTAATTCTGACGTTTTTCAGCGTCGCTTAAGACAGCGTAGGCTTCGCTGATTTTCTTGAATTTTTCTTCAGCGGCGGCTTTATTGTTTGGATTTTTATCCGGATGCCACTTGACGGCCAGCTTTCGGTAGGCTTTCTTGATTTCATCCGCAGTAGCCTTTTTATCGACCCCCAAAACCTGATAATAATCTTCAGCCATAAAAATGTCCTTTGTTTTTTATATTTAAAATATCCTTATGGCGGTAATTTAAGCAGGAATTCCCATTTGAAAAGCTTCAAGATTCAATTTTACAAGTTTTTGCGGAAAA
>JAAZOZ010000033.1 GCA_012797505.1 Smithella sp.
AGGGTCACGCACCGGTGAATTTTCTCGCGGAGGATCGACCGGATCCGGCTGGCCAGCAGGTTTTCATGAAGCGGGGAAGCAGCCGCGGGAAGACGATGGCTTTGCATCTGCCCTCTGAGCAAAACGGGCAGGGACGCGCTTTGGGAAAAAATCAGCAAAGCCGGACGGCGTCCGGCCATTCGGGAGAAATATTTCTCGCGGGACGGCGCGGAAAGCGCCAGGAGGTTTTTTGCCGTCGCGGGCGGAACAAGAAGAATCGCGGATTCCCGCCCCGGCGCCGCGGCGAGACTCCGCAGGCATTGCGGAAAATGCCCGGGAAAACGGATCTTGTGATGTTGCGGCCCGGGAATTCTCCGGAGGCCCAGATAAGGCAGACGGTCCTGAAACAGTTGGCCGGTTGTCGTCTCCCGATGCCGAGAGAGCCGGCTACAGCGGACAGGATGCGTCCTGCTCAACGATGGCTTTGTACAAATCGTTTTTGGTTTTCGCATCGATAAGCGTTTTACGGAAGTTGGGCGTTTTTAACATTTTGGAAATTCTGGCCAGCGCTTTCAAATGCTGGCCTGTGGAATGCTCCGGCGCCAAAAGCAGAAAAAAGAGCCGGACCGGCTTCCCGTCGATGGCGTTAAAGGCAATTCCCCGGCGGCTCCGTCCAAAGGCGATCACCATGTCCTGCAGATCGGAAACTTTGCCGTGAGGAATGGCCACGCCGTCGCCGATGCCCGTTGAACCCAGTTTTTCCCGCTGCTGCAGCACATCGATCGCCCTGGCCCGGTCAATCTTCAGGCCGCTCTCGATCAGAATATTGATCAATTCCGCAAGCACGCCTTCCTTGGTGTCGGACAGAAGGTTTTCGTTGAGAAACTCCATTTTAAAGATTTGATCCAGTCGCATGCGCAACACCTGACGTTGAAATCCGGGACGCTGTTCTGATGTCTCAACCGTCCATCATCCTGATGGGGCGCGGCATTTTTGTGCCGCAGGTCCGAGATCGGCGTTTTTGTAAATTAACTGTTCGTTTCAATATGGGCGAACTTGCCGTCGTCCAGACGGTGCACCAGGCTCACTTTTTCCGAAGCCGTATCCCGATAGATCAGAAAACGCGCCTTGCTGCTCTCCAATTCGAGAACCGCTTCCTCCAGCGACATGGGTTTCAGAATGATCTTGCGGGTTTCAACCACTTTGGAGGAAGCATCGTCCTCCTCAGGGCCTTCCAGGCTTTTTCCGCCGGGGTGACGGATGCTTTTGGGTTTGTGCTGCCTGTTTTTTTCTTTCTGCTTTTTAAGCTGTTTTTCAATTTTTACAATGCAACTGTCCACTGCCAGGTGCATGTCCTTGGCTTCTTCTTTTGCGTTCACATTCCATCCGTTGGCGGTCAGGTTGATTTCCACAACATTGCGAAACTTTTCCGTGGACAGGATCATATGGACTTCGGCAGGCACATCGAGATATTTTTTCAATCTGGCAATCTTTTCCTCTGCATAGGCTTTTTGCCAATTCTCACCTTCGCCCGTTCTGAAAGTTACCGAAATATTCATCCTTTTCCTCCCTCCTGAGTTTAGGCCGTCTAAAACATCTGAAACACGCCTTCACGGCCGGCAACAAAGGTTAGTCGTATAGTGGCGACAAAACCAAATGTCAACCGGAATTTTACCGACGGTTTTGATTATATCTCTATTTCAAACCGTCTGCTTCAAAAATATTTTTTCCGTTTCGACGACGGCAAAATGCCAGTCATTTCGCGATATTTGGCAACGGTTCTCCTGGCGATATCAATGTTTCTGGCCTTCAGCAGCTTCACAATTTCACAATCGCTGTAGGGTTTTTTCGGATCTTCCCTGCTGATAATCTGCCGAATCTCCTCCTTGACGCTTTTGGAGGCGATATTTTCCCCGGACGTTCTCTGAATGGAGCTGCCAAAGAAATATTTCATTTCAAAGATGCCGCGATGAGAATGCATGTACTTGTTCGTGACCACCCGGCTGATCGTCGATTCGTGCATTTCCACATCGTCGGCGATGTTCCGCAGCACCAGCGGCTTCAAATAGTCAATGCCTTTGTCAAAGAAATCTTTCTGATGTTTCACGATGCTTTCGGCGACCTTATAAATGGTTTTCTGCCTCTGCTGAATGCTTTTGATCAGCCAGGTCGCCGACTGCACCTTTTCCCGGATATACTTCCTGCCGTTTTCCTTTTCCGCGGAGTCCTGCCCTCCAATGCCGCCCATGATTTCACGGTAAAAATTGCTGATCCGCAACCGCGGCAACCCGTCATCGTTGAGAACAATCTTGTATTCGTCTCCCGATTTGACCACATACACATCGGGAATGATGGATTGAACCTTTTCTTCCGAATAGACGGCGCCCGGTTTGGGGTCCATTTTACTGATCAGCAAAACGGCCATTTCCACTTCCTTCAGGGGAACTTTCAGCCTGCGGGCAATCTGAAGATAATTCTTCAGCTCCAGTTCCTTGAGATGCTCCCGGATAATGGTTTCGACAAGCGGATTTTCCCCGGCAAACATTCCGGCCTGAATCAGAAGACATTCCTGAAGATTGCGGGCGGCCACGCCGGCGGGATCAAATTCCTGCACTTTTTTTAGAACGTTTTCCACCAGGTCTTCGCCGACGTTTTCCAACCGGGCAATCTCCGCCACGGTGGCGCACAAATAGCCGTTGGCATCCAGATTGCCGACGATCTGCTGCCCGATGCGCACCTCTTCTTCGGTAAACGGAGAAAGTTTCATCTGCCACATGAGATGCTCGGTCAGCGAAGGGCTTTCCGTCAGGACGTTGTCCAGCGTCGGGGCGTCGCCTTCGGCCCGGTCGTACGAAACGCCCACCGGTCCGTAATCTTCCAGATAATTGTTCCAGTCGAATTCTTCCCTTCCGTCCCCTTCGCCGGTCAGTTCTGCGGTATGCTCCGGAATCTTGCTTTCTTCCTTCTCGATGGACTGAACGTCCTCTTCGACTTCCGCGCGGATTTCCTCGGCGCTGGCCTCGTCCGGCGCCGCCTCCTCCAGCAGAGGGTTTTCCTCCATCTCCTGGTTGATCGTATCCACCAGCTCCTGGCGCGAAAGAATCAGGAGCTTGATCGCCTGCTGGAGCTGCGGCGTCATGATCAGCTGCTGAGACAGCTTCAGATTTTGTCGTAATTCAAAAGCCATGATTGAAAATTGCGCATCCGTTTGTCGCTACAAACTGAAATCCTCGCCGAAATAGAATTTTTTGGCCAGTTCACTCCGGGCGATGACGTCCGGCTGGCCCTGAACCAGAATTGCGCCCTCATTGATGATATACGCCCGGTCGCAGCAGGCCAGCGTTTCCCGGACATTATGATCGGAGATAATGATTCCAATCCCTTTATTTTTCAACTTTTCGATAATCTTCTGGATATCGGCCACCGCCAGCGGATCAATGCCGGCAAAAGGCTCGTCCAGCAGGATGTATTTCGGCGACGTTACCAGCGCCCGGGTAATCTCCACCCTTCTTCTTTCGCCGCCGGACAGGGAATAGGCGTGGTTTTTCGCGAGCGAAGTCAGATCCAGCTCTCCTAAAAGTTCTTTCAGTCGTTGCCGCCGGTCCTCTTCGCTGATCTCCAGTGTCTCCAGAATCGCCAGAATGTTTTCCTCGACGGTGAGTTTGCGGAAAATCGACGGCTCCTGCGGAAGATAATTCAGCCCCTTGCGCGCCCTCTTGTACATGGGATAGGCGCTGATCTCCTCGTCGTCCAGAAAGATTTCACCGCCGTCGGGCTTCACCAGCCCGACAATCATATAAAAGGTCGTCGTTTTTCCGGCGCCGTTCGGTCCCAGGAGGCCGACCACCTCCCCCGGTGAGATCGCCAGATCAATCTGGTTGACCACTTTTCTTTTATTGTAAATTTTGACCAGTCCCCTGGCCGATAAATGACTCATCTTCTATCCCGGGGCGCCCGTCCGGCGCCCGTCCGATTATTTTTGTTTCCGCGGGTGGATGATCGCCGTAACCCTTCCGGAATTTTCGTCGGCGCACTGCTCCACTCTTCCCCGGTTCTCATCGACCTGAATGATGACCCGGCAACCCTTGATCACGCTTTTTTCCTGCTGCAGGACGGGATTTCCCGTCATGACAAACCGGGCGGTGTCCTGATAATAAACCGCTTCATTTCCCGTGGCCAGCACATCTTTTTGCGTAATCACCACATGGCCGCTTGCCACAATTTTTTCAAGGTCTCCCGCCTGCTCCATGCCCGGATCGACCTTTTTTTCTTTCGAATCGCCGGAATCCTTATAGTAAATCGACAAACGGTCCGCCTGGATTCGGACATCCCCCTGCTCTGCCACGGCATTGCCGGAAAACACCACCATCCGGCTGGCCTGAAACGCTTCCATTTTATCGGAAACAATCTGAATCGGCTCGTTTTTGCGCAGCGGATTTTTCGAACCGCCGCCGGTCTGCGCGACAGCCTGAATATTCAAGGCGAACAGAAACCCCAACACGATCAGACCTGTCTTTTTTATCGGCATGAATGGCCCTCATCAGTAAATTTTCGCTTTGACGCCGGAAGCAAGCGCAAGTTCTCCCTTGTCCATCAGAATGGAAAGGCCGACCCCCTGAATTTTCATTCGGCTCGTTTCCATCCGGACGGGAGCGTCCGTATAAATTTCTTTCCGGGCGTCGCTGTACCGCAGGACATCGGTGGAAAATTTTTCCCCCGCATCGGCCGTGACCACCACATGACCACGGATTTCGACGTCTTTGGTGTCCGTCCGCATCTCGCCCTTGTCGCCCGTCATCACAAAGGTCTTTCCTTTTTGGGTGACCAGTTTCATCTGAACCTGATCAAACAGGGCCAGATTCTGCTTTTTCTGATACTGGGCGGTTTTCGCCTTTACCTCCCAGCGGAGATCATCCTTGCCGACTTCCGTATAAAAGAAATCCGCAATGCGAACATCCGCTTCGTCAGGCAAGATCTTGACCAGATTCTCTTTTTTGCCGCCCGGCGCCCGCAGAAAAGCGTACAGCACAGCTCCTGCAAGCACAAGAATCATCAGCGCAATCGCAGCGATTTTTGCTTTCTTTGAAAACCGCATGGTTTTGTATATCACCCGCCTTCTTCCGTGTAAAGCGATTCGGGTGCGGCAAAATCGTAGCGCCCGGCAATTTCCGGCCAGAAGCCCTGTGCTGTAAGCAGCATTTCGCAGATTTCCCTTACCGCGCCCTGTCCGCCGCGGCAAACCGTAACGTAATCGACCTGCTTCTTCACCTCATCTGCCGCATCCGCCACCGCAGCGGAAAAGCCAACCAGCCTCAGGACGGGAATGTCCACAATATCGTCGCCCAGATAAGCGGTTTGCTCCGGCGTCAGGCAATTTTTCCCGAGAATCCGGGCAAAAACATCCTTTTTGTTCAAGGCCCCCTGATACACTTCCGTAATTTTTAAATCGCGCGCCCGATGATCCACCACCAAAGACGTCCGGCCGGTCAGAATCGCAACCTGAATGCCGTGGCGCTGAAGCATCACCAGACCGTGCCCGTCGCGGACATAGAAGTTTTTCATCTCCCGCCCGTCGCTGTCCATAATGATTCTGCCGTCCGTCATGACCCCGTCCACATCCAGAATCAGCATCTTTATCTTTTCAAGCTTTCCCCGTATCTTCTTTTTCATTCTTCGCTCATCACTCTTCACTTTCCGCTCATTGCTTTTCACTCATCACTTTTTTACCATCCACCATCCACCCTTCAGCCTTCGGTCTTCAGCCTTCAGTCTTTTTTGATGATTTCATCTATCCTCTTCAACGTCGTCAGCAGTTCTTCGAGCGAATGGAGATAAAGCGAATTGGCGCCGTCGCATAGCGCTTTTTCAGGATCGGGATGCACTTCCATGAAAATGCCGTCCACGCCCGCCGCGACGGCCGCCCGCGCCAGGTAGGGCACCATATCCCGCTGGCCGCCGGACGAGGTTCCCATGCCGCCCGGCAACTGCACCGAATGCGTGGCGTCAAAAATAACCGGATATCCCATCGCCCGCATGATCGGAAGCGCGCGCACATCGAAAACCAGGTTGTTGTATCCGAAGGACGCGCCGCGTTCGGTGATCAGAATATTTTCATTGCCGGCCGACTGAATCTTCCCGATGATGTTGGCCACGTCCCAGGGCGCAAGAAACTGTCCTTTCTTCACGTTCACGATCTTCGCCTTTTTCGCGACCTCCACGACAAAATCCGTCTGCCGGCACAGAAACGCGGGCACCTGCATCACATCCAGGACGCCGGCCGCTTCGTCAATTTCTTCAAACCGATGCACATCGGAAAGGACCGGCGCGCCGATTTTTTCCCGAATGTTTTTTAAAATTTTCAGGCCCGCGCGGACGCCCGGTCCCCGGTAGGCGGCAATCGATGTCCGGTTGGCCTTGTCGTAAGACGCTTTAAAGATGAAAGGAATCTCCAGTTTGTCCGTCAGCTTTTTCAGATACGCGGCAATCTTCATTGCCGAGGTTTCATTTTCCAGAACACAGGGGCCGGCCATCAGAATAAATCCGGCCTTGCCGCCGATTGTGGAAGAATTCAGTTTCACCTGCTTCATGACTCGCTCCCCTTGTCGTCTTTTTTATGCAAAAGTTGAATACGCAGCCTCGGAATCCGGGATGCCACCCGCGTTTCCGGATTGATCTCGTAGGCGCTTCTATAAGCTTTCAGCGCTTCAGGGTAAAGCCCTTTTTTCTCATAAGCGATGCCCAGGTTGGCGTAGATCTCGTCATCCTCGCGGTCGTATTTCAGAGCCTGCAAATAATTCTCAATGGCTTTATCCGGGTTTCCGGAAGCCAGCCAGGCATACCCCAGAGCGGCCCAGGAAGATGCCTTTTTGGGCTCCAGCTTTGATATTTTCTCATAATTTTTGATGGCTTGGGCGTATTTCTTCTCTCTCAGATAATGGTCGGCAAGAATGCTCAATATTTTTTTGTTTTGAGGCGATATTTTTTCGTAGGCGCGGACGGCGTCCTTTTCCCTCCCCAGCTTCGTGTAGGTAAACGCCAGATTGTAATACAGGGTCTGGTCTTTCGCCCCCAGCCGGAGAGCCTTTTCGTAATCTTCAGCCGATGCGGCGTATTGCTTCAGTTCGCCGCGGGCAAATCCGAGCCTGGCAAACACGGACGCCTGCTGCGGATGAATCCGCGACAGTTTTTCGTAATAACGGACGGCCTGGTCATACTGTTTGCTTTGAAAGGTCAGGTCCGCCAGACGCGCGAGCGCGTCAGCATCATCCGGATTGCTCTTCAGAACCCGGGTGTATTCCCGAATGGCTTCGGATGTTCTTTGTCTTTTTTCGTAGGCGGCGGCAAGATTGAAGCGGATCACCGGTTCGTCGGGCGACAGGGCCGCGGCCTTCTGCAGATGCTCCATTTCCTCCTTCGCTTTACCCTGCGCGGCGTACGCCGTGGCCAGATTGGCATGCGCCGCCGCGTTTTTCGGATGGATGGCCAGAACGCGCGTATAGCTCTCGATCGCCTGTGCGTATTGCCCGCTCCTCAAATGCATATCGCCCATCGCCAGCCAGGCCGGGGCGGCATCGGGCGAATGGCTGATGATGAAGCGGTACTGTTCAACCGCCGCGTCGTTCCGGTGGGACTTCTCGAAGGCTTGGGCCAGCAAAAGCCGCACCGGATAATTTTCCGGATCCATTTTGACGGCCCGGGCGTAGCTTTCCACCGCCTGGTCCCACAGATTTTTGCGCCCGTAGGCGGCGCCGAGCATCGCCTGGGCTTCGGCATCCTGTGCCTGGATCCCCGTCAACCTGGTCAAAAGATCGATGGCGCGGTCGTCCTGGCCGAGCCGCACGCTGACGCGGGCCAATTCCTTCATCGCCGGGACATCGCCGGGGCTGATTCGCAAAATCTCTTCATACATTTTCGCGGCTTCCCCGATGCGGTTTTGCTGAAGATAGATGCCT
Organism: Smithella sp.; assembly: GCA_012797505.1. Lineage (GTDB taxonomy): Bacteria > Desulfobacterota > Syntrophia > Syntrophales > Smithellaceae > UBA8904. The sequence goes on from JAAZOZ010000033.1 coordinate 7,932, forward strand.
GCCAGAATTTTGCGCACCCCCGCATCTTCTCGGTTCCGGGCAGCCACCTTCTTCAGGTACTCCTCCTGTTCGCCCGAATTGCCGCGGCTCTTTGCGAACCTCAGCCAATCCTGGGGGGTAAGGACCACCCGGACCGGCACAACGGCGATTTTGTCCCGCGCGGCATAGACAACGATCTGATAAACGCCCGCGGTCTCAGTCCCTTCAGGAATTTCTCCGCCGGTGAGAAGGTTGTCCACCAGATCAATCCCGCGAAAGAGGACGCCGAAGGCATTGCGTTGGCTGCCAGCCCCCTCCAGAAACACCGTCACGGATTTTCCGCTTAGATCATCGCTGGCCACGGATTTGACCACGAATTCATCGCGATAGGTAACATCGAGCGTTTCACCTGCCTTGACGCGGAAATCGCTCGCGTTTTTCTCCATCACCAGACAATAAAAATGCGGCCGGTCTCCCAAAACGTAGTACGCAAACGCGTTGATCCCCCTTTGAACATAAAAGCCGGCCGTCCGGAAGGCCTGGGGGTAAAACGCCAGCAGCAAAAACAAAACCAGCGCCGCTGTCCCCGCCGCTGCAATGGCCGGAATTTTTTTGCCGAATCCGATTTTATACCCGGTTGATTTTCGCAAACGTTCAGCCTCTTGGATGATATTTCCGGTGAATCTCTTTCAGGCGTTCCCGGGTGACGTGCGTATAAATCTGCGTCGTCGAAATGTCCGAATGGCCCAGCATCACCTGCACCGCGCGCAAATCCGCGCCTCCCTCCAGCAGGTGGGAAGCAAAGGAATGGCGAAATGTATGCGGATGCACATTTTTTTGCAAGCCCGCTTTTTGCGCATACCCCACGATGATTTTCCAGAGCCCCTGGCGGGTAAAGGCCCGGCCGAAGCGGTTCAGAAACAACACCTCCGTCGTTTTGGAACGGACGAACTTCGGTCTGGCTTCATCCACGTAGCGCCGCACAAAGTCATAGGCCGTCCGGCCTACGGGCACCACACGCTCCTTGCCGCCCTTCCCCATGACCGCCAGAAAACCAACCTGCCAGTTGATGCTGTTCATGGAAAGGCTGATCAGCTCCGTGACGCGAAGTCCCGTCGCGTAGAGCAGCTCCAGCATCGCCCGGTCCCGCAGACCCGACGGGGTCGAGTGATCCGGCCCCGACAGGATTCGGTTCATCTCTTCCCGGCTTACCGTATCGGGCAGACGCATCCAGACTTTGGCCAGTTCGATATGCGTCAGCGGTGATTCTTCCAGAACTCTTTCCTGCAGCAGGTAGTTATAAAAACCGCGAAGGGCCGCAAGGGCCCGGTTCATCGAATTGGCCGAAAGCCCTTCCGATTTGATCTGCACGAGAAAATCTACAACGGTTTGCGGGGCGACCGACCGCGCGTCAGAAATCTCCTTTTGCTCGAGGAAAGTCAAATAGCGTTTCAAATCGCGTCCATACGCTTCCAGCGTATTGCCGGACGCTCCTTTCTCGATCAGCAAATAACGATGATACCGGTTTAATAAATCCCGCATGGCATTTTTCTACGCAAAATGGATGCTGATGTAAAGATTTTTTGTTGACATCCCGCGTCATCTTGTAGAAAGAATCAACATCGATGTTCAGGGAGGCGTGCCAATGAAAAAAATCGTCATCGCCAGCGATCACGGAGCGGTTGATCTGAAAGAGAGGATTGTTGCCTTTTTGCAAAAGAAAAATTATGAGGTCACCGATCTGGGAACGCACGGCTGCGAATCCGTCGATTATCCGGACATAGCCGCGGCCGCCTGCCGTGAATTCCTCAAAGGCGGCTACGAATTCGGCATCCTGCTTTGCGGCACGGGTATCGGCGTTTCGATCGCCGCCAACAAAATCGCCGGCATCCGCTGCGCTCTCGTGTGCGATTTGTTCAGCGCCGAGATGGCCAGGGCACACAATAACGCCAACTTCATCGCCTTCGGCGGAAGAATACGCTACGCCGCAACGGTCGAGGAAATGATCGGGAAATTTCTGGACACAACGTTCGAAGGCGGCCGTCATGAACGAAGAATCGCCAAGCTGACCGCCCTGGAAAACAGCCGCTGATCCGGGGCGCCGCGCGCTCCGGCGCGGGCGTTTTCCCGTTTATTTTGCGGTGATCCTGAACGTCCTCTCCAGCGGAGCTTCACTTTCCGGCCCGAACCACTTGTCAAAGATTCGCTGGGCTTCGCCGCTGCGCTCCATCTCCAGAAGCGTCTGATTTACATAACGCAAAAAGGAGGTATGGCCTTTGCGCACCCCCAGACCATAGGGCTCTCTGGAAATGCTGACTTTCGGAATTTCAAATACGCCTTTTTCGGCCTTCGTCAGAATGCCGGCCAGGATGGCCTCATCCGTCGAAACGGCGAAGATTTCCCTGTTCTGCAGCGCCAGAAAGGCCGGAACATAACCGGTGAAAAGCACGATCGACGCCGAGGGAAGGGACTTGCGGAGATTCGTAACCGACGTGGTCTGATCCACGGTCCCGATCTTCTTGTTCTTCAGATCGCTCAGCCGCTGCACGGTTCCCTTGTGTACCAGAAACTTCTGGGCCGTGACAAAATATGTATGGCTGAAGTCGATGAGCTTTTCTCTTTCCTTCGTTTTGGTCATGGTGGCCGCAACGATATCAACCCTGCCCTCCGTCAGGGCGTCAATCCGTTCATTTTCCTCTCCGCTGAAAGGCGTAATCTCCAGACGGACGCCAAGCCTGCGGGCAATCGCCCGGACAAAATCCACGTCATACCCGCTGATTTCCCCCGTCTTGATGTCGGCCAGCGCGAAGCTCGGGGTCAGATCCTTGACGCCGGCCCGTAAAACGCCGCTTTTCCTGATGTTTTGCAGAGAGTCTTCCGCCTGGGCCACGCAGCAGATCCCCGCCGCAAGCAATAGTATCGTGAACAGACATACGATCTTTTTCATAGTTATCCTCCATCCTCCTTAAAAATATTCATTCTTTCGTCATGCGGGCGAACCTGCGCAGGTGATCCGTGTAATTCTCCCTGTGCAGGGTGACCACCCGGGCCAGATACGCCATATTTTTTTCAATGCTTTTGATGTAGAGATCTTCATCAATGCCCCAGCGCTTTCGGAAATGAAATCGGGAAAACCGAAGCGTGTTGTCCAATTCCTCCGCGAATCGCTTCAGCGTCATCTGATAAAATCCCTGCGTCTTATCCAAAAGATCCAGCGGGCCGGCAAAGGTCGTGATGCCGGCCTCCGCAAATTCATCGAAGAGATCCGGCAGCTTTTCCAGATAATAACGATCGGCCATCTGACCCAGAAGATCCGCCGTCCCCAGAATTTTCCCCAGCAGTTCAACCGTCGCGCCGCCAAACCGGATGGACTTCACCTGAGTGTTGAGCCCCGTGCACAGCAAAATGTCCCGAAATGAATCCAGATCGTTTTGGAACGCCGGATCATTGCGGTAATAGTCTTGAACAAAGGCGATGCTGCGGCTGATATGAACCTGCGTGTATTTCGCCCCGGTCCCCTCCCGGTCGGAGGTTTGCTGAATATATCCGGTATCGTGCATCAGACCGCTGATGAATCCCATGTTCAGGTCTTTTTCGGAAAGCGATTGTCCGGCTTCCACGGCCCCGTGCATCAGGCGGGCGACGGCAAGCGTGACCGAAAGGGTATGGCTGAGATCGTGGTACCTCACGTTGCAGGAGCGATAGGACGGATAGTTTCCGCGAAAAAGGGCGATCACGTCCGAATAGGCCCGGTCAAAAGGCGCAACGTCAAACCGCGGAAACATCAGACCGGCGATCGTATGGATTTCGTCCCGAACGGCTTTGGGGTCCCGGGTGTCCACAAGATTGGCCAGCTGCACGCGACAATCGTCCATCAGCGCTCCCCGTCAGCGGCGCCTCGCGCAGAGAAGTTTATGGTTCTCCGGTCTTGGCCCGTGATGCCCTGGGCCACGGCCGGCCGTTTTCCCGGCATCGCGCCGCTGATTCCATGATGATGGCTGGCAATGTGACACATTTCTCCAAATTCATCAACGGATAAAGATGCTGAAGAGCAAAAATCAGGCCCGGCACCCGTGCAGGCGCGCTCCGGCGCTTTCCCCGCACCGAATTGCGTTTTGTTAAGATTTTGCTCTTGCCTCGGCCTGAAAAAAGCTTTAGATATGCGATCATCATCCGTGAACGGATTTCACGCGAGGCGGCCATGAAAAAGAAAATCCCGGACAAAAATCTCCTCTCCAAGCCGGAAAAGAAAATGGCGGATCTGGAAAAAGCCGACGAAGAGCTCCGGAACCTGGAGGAAACATACCGGCTGAGCTTTGAACAGGTGTCGGATGTCATTTTCATACTCGACACGAACCTCCGGATACTGAGCATGTCCCCCTCTGTGGAAACAAACCTGGGCTATCATCCGGTCGAATTTGTCGGCAAACCGTTTGCCAGGATCAAAAATGTGATGGATCCCGGTTGCTTCGCACAAGCCAGTACCAAGCTGGCCTCCATCCTGGAGGGAAAAACCGTTGACCCATCGGACTATATCATCTTCGCCAAAGACGGAACCCTGCGACACATCGAAACCAACGCGACCCCCGTTGTGAAAAACGGGAGGCTCTTCTGCATCGTCTGCGTCGCGCGCGACATCACCAGGCGCAAGCGAATGGAAGAAAGCCTCCTTTCCGAGCGGAACTTCAGCCAAACCATCGTGGAAAGCATGCCGGGCCTGTTTTTCGTGCTGGATGAGCAGGGGAAATTTCTTCATTGGAATGACCATCTGAAAATCATGACCGAATATTCGGACACAGAGATCCGGGAGAGGCTGTTCACGGACATTCGCCCTGAAAGTCAGAAGGGCGCCGTCATGGAGCACATCCGGGAGATTTTTCGTCTTGGGGAGTTCTCCTGGGAGGCGGAAATGATTTTCAAAGACGGGACCCGCAAAATTTTCCGGCTCCATGTAAAGCGCATGTACTACGAAGGCCAGGCATGCATCGTAGGCACCGGCATGGACATCACCGATCAGAAGCGGGCCGAAAACGATCTGAAGCGGTTTGCCGAAAACCTGCAGGACGCCAACATCGCCCTGCGCGTTTTAATGCAGCAGCGCGACGAAGACCAGAAGGACATTGAAGAGAAATTGCAGGCCAATGTGAATGATTTGGTTATTCCTTATTTGAAAAAGCTGAAGCAGGCCGATCTGGAGGAACGCCATAAAAACCACCTCCAGATGCTGGAGCACAATCTGCGGGAGATCCTTTCCCCGTTCATGAAAAACCTTCATGCCGCGCACGCGAACCTGACCTCCAGGGAGATCCAGATCATGGACCTGATCAAACAGGGGAAAAACAACAAAGAAATTGCCGCCATGCTGAACGCTTCGTTAAAAACGGTGGAAACCCATCGGAACCATATCCGGAAAAAGCTCAACCTGGTCAATGCCGGGGTCAATCTCCGGTCCTGCCTTCTTTCCGTGTCGTAACCGCCGGGGCGGGAGCGAAGACAACCTCGCGGCGCGGCCGTCCGGATAACCGCGCCGCTGCCGCTTTGCCGTTTTGCAAAATCAGGCCTGCCTGACTACAGGATAATTTTCAGTTGATTGGCGAGGTCTCCGGCAACATACTCTCTTCTTTGGGCCAGTTTCCGGAGAAGAACCATGGACAGGTTGTCTTCCTCTTCGGCCTCGTCAAAGGGATTGTATGGGCCGCCTGCGTAATGAAGGACGATCTCCACGGCGCCGCTTTCTTCGGAATAGCCGACCGTGACATCCAGGGTGACCGGATCCTCCTGACGGGCAAGCAGCTGGTTGATGATCAGCTCTTCCAGGATCAGCTGGATATGGAAGATCTGCTTTTCCGGAAGAAACTGTTTCCTGCAGAAGGTTTCAACTCCCGCGTTCAGGGCGTACAGATCAAACGTCCGGGAGCGGATTTCATACGAATAGGTTCTGATCTTGTGGACAAAATTCCTCGTCTTCTCCCGCACCGGCTGGTCGTATATCTGCCGCGGCGTTCCTTCCTCGTAGATGACTCCCTCGTCCATATACAACACCCGCGTGGAAACGTCCCGGGCAAATCTCATTTCATGCGTAACGATCATCATGGTCATGCCGTCGGCCGCCAGCTTGCGGATGACGGCCAGCACCTCGCTCACCATGGTCGGGTCCAGCGCGGACGTCGGCTCGTCAAACAGGACGATTTCCGGCTTCATGGCCAGGGCCCTGGCAATGGCTACCCGCTGCTTCTGTCCGCCCGACAGTTCATCGGGGTAGGCATATGCTTTTTCCGCCAGCCCCACCCGGGCGAGCAGCTTCATGCCTTCCGCAAAGGCCTCCCGCCGTCCCCTCTTCAAAAGATCGACCGGCCCGAGCATAATATTTTCGATCACCATCAGATGCGAAAAAAGATTGAAGGACTGAAACACCATGCCCATTTTCCGCCGGACCTGAAAGACATTGGTTTTCCGGTCGAGAAGATTTTCCCCGTCGATGACGATTTCACCCCCGGACGGCATCTCCAGAAGATTGAGGCAGCGCAGAAACGTGCTTTTTCCGCAGCCGGACGGGCCGATGACGGAAATCACCTCGCCTTTGTCGATTTCCACATTCACATCTTTGAGAACAACCAGCCGGCCGAAGGCTTTGGACAAATGTCTGACGCTGATCATGGGAGCTCGCCCCCTTTCACCGCTCTTTTGCGCCGTTTCGGATCGACCCGTATTTCCACCAGGGAAAGAAGGCCGGCCATCAGATAAGCCATGACGAAATAGATCAGGGCCGTGGCGATGAGCGGAAAGAAGGCCTCATACGTGCGGCTGCGAATAATATCGCTCATCTTGGTCAGATCCTGAATGGCGATGTAGCCCACCACCGACGTCATCTTCAGCATGGAGACAAACTCTCCCTTGAACACCGGCAGGGCATGGCGCGCCGCCTGTGGAAAGGTGATTTTCTGAAACACCTGAACCCGGTTAAAGCCCAGCGCGTAGGCGGCCTCCTGCTGCCCCCTGTCCACGGCGTCCATGCCGGTGCGCATCATTTCCGAAACATAGGCGGCAAAATTGATCGAAAATCCAATCACCGCCACGACAATCGCGTCGAGGTTCGTGCTGCCGAAAACAATGTAGTATAAAATCATCAGCAGCACGATAATGGGCGTTCCCTGAACCGCACGGATAAAAATCCGGGCCGGAAGGTTCGCCCACCGCGTCTGAGCCCGCCGCATCATGCAGATCCCGAAGCCCAGCAATGTGCCGAAAAACGCGGACAGGAGCGTAATGATGATGGTCACCCGAAGCCCCTGCAAAACCATTTCATACCGTTTTTCGACGAGGAAAGTTCTCTGGAAACTTTCGACAAACCGGGCCCACGGGCCGCCCTTCGCCGCGCTTTTGGAAGCTTTCCCCTCGGCCTTGACCATGACGGCAATGCCGCCTTTGTACGTGGGAGCGCTGAAAAGAACCGACCTGGACCGTTCTTCGGTAATCGTGATGCCGCACGCGGCCATATCGCTTTTTCCGGAGATCAGGGATGGAAGAATTGCGGCGACTTCCATATCGGAAATCTCGACGGTCCAGCCGAATTTCGCGGCAATGGTCATCGCGATCTCAATGTCATACCCCACGATCTGCCCGTCCCTGATATACGCAAAAGGCGGCAGGCCGCTGTTGGTGGCCAGGCGGATGACGCCGTTTGAGCCATCGGTCTTGAGGTCCGGAAGGACCTTGGCCGCCTCGTTTTTGCCGAACCATTTGGCGTCGATTTTTCGAAGCGCGCCGCCCGCCCGCATCTCTTCGAGCGCTTCATTGAACTGCCGGCGCAGATCCGGCCTGCGCCTCGAAAACGCGAAAGCGTATCCGTCCGAGGTCAGCCGGTCCGGCAGGATCGTCAGATCTTCGGTGCGATTCATGATGTCCCGCGCGATGGGTTCATCCACGAGAAAGGCCGCAATCTTCCCGGACCGGAGCGCTTCGGCCTGGTCCGCGAACGTCTGGAAATATTCCGGAACGGCTCCGGGGTTCGCTTTTTTCAGCACACGGTCGTAGGTGGAACCGGTAATAATTCCGACTTTGCGTCCGGCCAGTTGTGAAAACCGCGTGATGTCCGCTGTCTGGAAAGGAAGCCGGTCTGCGCGCGCCAGAAAGGAAATTTCCGAATCGATATAAGGATCGGAAAAAAGCATCATTCGGCGACGTTCCGGCGTTGCATTCAGGCTGGAAACCAACAGATCGATTTTGCCCGTGGCGGCGGCGCTGACCACCGCCGGAAAGTCAATGGTGTGATAAACCGGTTTTGCGTTCAGAAACAGCGCGAGCCGCTCGGCAAACTCTATATCGAACCCCGCCAGACGGCCGTTTTCGTAAAAATTCATCGGCTCGTTGCGGCCGTCTGTCCCAATGACCAGGGTTATGGCCGGACGCGCCGGTTTCGGCAGGTCCGGCATTTTCGGATTTTGCCCCATAATCCACCGGCGGTACATATCCGCATAGGTTCCGTCGGACCGGTATTGCCGGATGAAATCGTTGACCCTTCCGATCAACGCTTCCTTTCCGAGCGCGGTGCCGACAACAATGCGCTCATCGCCGATTTTTTCGGGAAGCAGCGCCAGTTCGGGGTTATGGGCGGCGACGTATTGAAGCGAATGCCGGTCGAAGGCAAACGCGTCTATTTTCCCGCACTGAACCGCCAGATACCCGTCGTGCAGGGACATATGGTATTCGATGCGGCTTTTCGGAAACCGGGCTTCGACGATCGACATGGCCGTCGTACCCTGCGCCACGCCGATCGTATATTCGGGCGTATTCATCTGCGCGGCAGGAAGCGGCAGCGTACGCACCTTCGGCTCATTGGAGCACCCGGCCAGCCAACCCGTCCCCAAAAAAACGACCAGCGCAAAAAAGGCGCCTCTCTCCCAAAATGTTTTTTTACGACAGACCCCCACGCTTCACAGCCTCGCCAGGGATAATTTTCGTTGCGATGCGCTCGACAATATGACAAAATGCCTGTGTCTTTGCAATGGAATAAATGCGGATCAAGATGCGGGGGGAAGGAAAATGCGGGTTTATTTCTGGGGCACAAGAGGATCTTTGCCCGCCTCGATCACCTCGGGGGCGATCGAGGCAAAAATTGTAAAAGCCATCCGTGCCTCCCGCGCCCGTGCGCTGGAGACGGACGAGGCCGTTGAAGCCTTCGTCCACAACGAACTCCCCTTTCCGGTCCGGGCAAGCTACGGCGGGAATACGGCATGTGTCGAGATGCGCGGCGCGGACGAATATGTCCTTTGCGACGCGGGGACGGGGCTCCGGGATTTCGGCGGCGCCTACATGAAGGCAAAGGCGAGCGGAGGGCAAAACCTGCCGAGGGTCTTTCACCTGCTGATGTCGCATCCGCACTGGGACCATCTTCAGGGCTTTCCCTTTTTTACGCCCGCCTATCTGCCGGGCCACCGTATCCACATTTACGGCGGCCACGCGGATCTCGAATCCATTTTTGTCCGCCAGCAAAGCGAGCCCTGCTTTCCCGTTCCGCTTCGCGCCATGAGGGCCGACATCCGTTTCCACACCCTCGAGCCCGGAGTCGAATACAACATTGCCGGAATGAAGGTTGCCTGCATCCGGCAGAACCATCCGGGAGACTCCTACGGGTACCGCTTTCAGAAAGACGGCCGGATCGTCGTCTATTCCACCGACTCGGAGCACAAGGCAGGCGGCGGGGAAGAACACGACCGGTTTCTGGCTTTTTTTTCGAACGCCGATCTGTTGATTTTCGACGCGCAATACAGTTTCCTCGACGCGGTGGACGCCAAAGAAAACTGGGGTCATTCCAGCAATCTTCTGGGCGTCGAAATGGCGGCGGCCGCCGGCGTCGGGCGTCTGTGCCTTTTCCACAACGAACATACCTTGGACGACGACGCGCTGGACCGGTTTCTGGAAGACACCCGCGCCTATCTCAAAATCCTGGACGGTTCGTCCCGTCTGAAGATTGATCTGGCCTACGACGGCCTGGACATCAAACTTTAGCCGGACGGGCGCGCATTCCCCGCGCAAACGCCCGTCCCGAACACCGGCTGGAGCCCTTTGAGGGAAAGCATGGCGGACCAACTCGATCCCAAAAAAATCCGTGAGGTTTTCCGCAATGTCCGCAATCACCGGGAGATGGAGCGGATTATCCGCCGTTGTTCCACCAACCCGGAGGATATCCGGCAGGCGGCCCTGTCCGGGGTGGATCTGACTTCGTGCCGGACTGTCCTGGAACTGGGCTGCGCGTTCGGCTCCTTCACCGTTGCTCTCAAGGGGCGTCTTCACCCGCGGGCGCACATTACCGGACTGGACATCATTCCCGAATACGAGCCCTTTTTTCTGGAGGCCTGCGAGCAAGCCGGCTACCCGGGGCGCTTTTCCAGCGACGGCGTGCATCAGATTGCCGGCTTCCCGACGGCCGGCGTTGATCTGATTCTCTGCAGCTTTGCCCTTTACTTTTTTGTGGATATCCTTCCGGACATCGCCCGCATTCTGACGCCGGACGGCCGCCTGATCGCGATTACACACGCCTCCGGAAACATGCGGGAGCTGATCGGGGCTATCCGGAACATTTTGAAGACGCACGGAGTCCTCGAACCGGACGACGTCCTGCCCATTGAGCAAATCCTGAAGGTATTTACGGCGGAAAACGGCGCAGCGCTTCTGGCCCCGCATTTCGTCGGCATCCGGAAAATCGATTTTCCCAACACGCTGGTTTTTCCCCCGCAAGACATGGGAGCGTTTGTTGATTATTACCGTTTCAAGCGCCCGCTGTTTCTGGCGGGGACGCCGCCTGCCGCCGACATCATCATCCCCGAATTGACCAAACTGCTTGCCGGCATGGCGGCCCGTTCCCAGACCATCTCCATGTGCAAGGACGATGCGATTTTCATTTGTTCACAACCTCATCCCCGGAAGGAATCGTCATGAAGAAGCAAAGGAAATTCTGTGTTTACTGCGGCGGTCTGATTGTGAAGAAAAAGGAAGATTTGGTCTGGCGGGATTTTTGTTCGGTGTGCCGCTGTTTTTTTTACGACAATCCGCTGCCGGTGGTCTCGGCAATTGTGGACGTATCCAGGCAGATCCTGCTGGTGAAGCGCGACCGGGCGCCGTTTAAAGGCCGCTGGTGTCTCCCGACCGGCTTCGCGGAAGCTGGTGAAAACATCGAGCAAGCCGTTCTTCGCGAACTTTGCGAAGAAACCGGCATTCGGGGCCGGATCAGCCGGCTTCTGGACGTCGATTCCTATAAAAGCCGGTTTTACGGCGACCTGATCTTTCTGACGTTTGTCGTGGAAAAAACCGCCGGAAAAGTCGCGGCGGGCGACGACAGCGCCCAGGCGAAGTTCTTCACGATCGACCGCATCCCGCCGCTCGCTTTCCGCTCGAACCGGCGCGCCGTAGCGGCATACATCAAAAGCAAAAAGGATTACTGGGCCGTTCTGGACGCCATCAAACCGCATGGGGAAAAAACCTTCCACGCCGCGAAGCAAGCCAATTCCCTCACCAGGCGCCTGATCGGCAACCTTTCGAAAAACCGGGAAATCATGATCCGTCAGTGGATCGATGACGTGTCCGTCAACCCTTCCACGCAAGAATACCACCGCTATGAACCGGCCATCCTTTACGCCATCTGTGATCGAATCATCTCGCAGATTACACGCTGGCTGGGAGACGCTTACGCCATCGAACACATCAAAAATTTTTACATCAAGCTGGGGCGGGAGCGAAAAAAGTCCGGAACGCTCATCAGCAGCGCACTGAGCGCCTTGAGTCTGATCCGGAAGCACATCTGGGACGTCGCTCTGGCCCGGGGCGCACTGCAGAAGAACCTCGGCCTGTACGCCACATTTGAGCTGCAGCGGCGCATGACCGTGTTTTTCGATCTGGCCGCTTTTTACATCGCGCGAGGGTATGAATCCTCGAAAACGAGACCGTCGCCGGCGCAAACTCCCGCCGCCGATTCTTTAAAAACAAGGAGACGAAAAACCATTTAATCTTATTGACGCAAATTATCAGCCATGATAGAAAGGTATGCCTTTTTACGAACGCGATGCGCGCGGCAGTTCATTAAACCATTTTGCGGATCGATGAGGAGCAGCCTTTGAAACTGAGTGAAGTGAGAGATATTCTGGACGCGGAAATCATTGTCGGTGAAGACTGTCTTGACCTGGAAGTGCACACAGCCTTCGGCGCCGACCTGATGAGCGACGTGCTGGCTTTCGCCAAGGCGGGCAGCCTGCTCTTGACCGGCCTGACCAACACCCAGGTGATCCGGACCGCCAACGTACTGGACATCGCCGCCATTATTCTGGTGCGGGGCAAAAAACCGTCATCCGAAACGATCGCTTTGGCCAGCGAACTGAAAATTCCCATTCTGACCACCAAATACATTCTCTTTGAAACAGCGGGACGTCTTTACATGAAAGGCATCGTCGGCTGCCTGTCAAAAGTTGAAAACACCAGTGGGCGAACCTAAACCAAACCTCTATTCGGAAAGTTTTCATATCGAAGGCGGCAACTTCAATTCCGCAGGCATTGTATCGACCAGCATTAAATCCATTCTGAAAAAACTGGGCATTCCCGGAGACATCGTCCGAAAAGCCGCCATCGTCTCGTACGAGGCGGAAATCAATGTCGTGTCCTATGCCAAAAAAGCCGTCGTGAACCTGACCGTCGGACCCGGCGTGGTGCGCATCGAAGTCATCGATGAAGGCCAGGGCATTCCCAATATTGATCTGGCGATGCAGGAAGGGTATTCCACCGCCGATCAGAGAATCCGGGAAATGGGATTCGGCGCGGGGATGGGGCTGTGCAACATCAAAAATTATTCCGATGATTTCCATATCGAGTCGGAGGTCGGCAAGGGAACGCATCTGAAGATGACCATTCAAACACCATAACGGAAGAGCAAAGGATTACCCTATGAACGTTGAAGCAATTGTTGCGGCTGTGGGGCTGGAGGTCAAGTGCGGCAGAGAGAGCCTGGGCAGAGAGGTTACCGGCGGCTACACCGGAGACCTGTTGAGCGATGTCATGGGCCACTCCAAAGAGGGCTATCTCTGGATCACCCGCCAGGTGCACCAGAATATTGTCGCCGTCGCCAGCCTCAAGGAGCACGCGGGCATTATCCTGATCAACGGCTGTGAACCGGCCGCAGAAACGCTGGAGAAAGCCGAGGCGGAAAAGATTCCCGTGATGGTGTCCGTTCTGCCCGCCTTTGAGCTCTCGGGCAGGATTTATAATTTACTGACGTCCCCAGGCTGATCGTCGACGACACCCTCCCCGGGCGGAACCGATGCTGAAAGTTTTTAACTGCGATCTTCATATCCACACCTGCCTGTCGCCCTGCGCCGAGCTGGATATGCATCCGAAAGCCCTGGTGGAGCGGGCCCTCGAGCAGCGCCTCGACATCATTGCCGTGAGCGACCACAACGCTTCCGCGAATGTCCCCTACGTGATGGCGGCCGCCGCGGGAAAAAGCATCTGCGTTCTCCCCGCCATGGAAATCACGACCAGCGAGGAAGTGCACCTGCTGGCGCTCTTCGGACGTCTGACCGACCTTCAACAGCTTCAAGCGATCATTGACCGGCACCTGTTCGGGGAAAATGATGAAGACCGTTTCGGCGTGCAGGCCATTGTCAATGAGCGGGGCGAAGTGGAGGGATTGAATCATCAACTCCTCATCGGCGCGACGGATTTGCCCATCGATCCCCTCGTGGACACGATTCATCAGCTGGGCGGCCTCGCCGTTCCCGCCCACATCGACCGCGAAAGCTTCAGCGTATTGAGCCAGCTCGGATTTATTGACGAAAGCTCCCGTTTTGACGCGCTGGAAATCTCCAAACGCCTGGGCATCCGGCAGGGGCGCGAGCGGTACCCCGAACTCGCCCGGTATGCCTTTTTAACGTCTTCCGACGCCCACTTTATCCCGGACATCGGAACAGCAACCACGCCGTTCCTTATGGAAAAGCCGACCTTCGACGAAATTACGATGGCCGTCTCCGGACAAAACGGCCGTCAAATCCTGGAGCAGCCATGCTGACGCTGGCCGATCATATTCTGGACATCGCTGAAAATTCCGTGCGCGCGGGCGCGAAATTGATTTCCATTTTCATTGAGGAAGATTCCGCAAACGATTTGCTGACGCTTGAAATTTCGGATGACGGCCACGGCATGGCCAAAGACGTCCTGCAAAAAGTCCTGGACCCCTTTTATACGACCAAAACGGTCCGGCGCGTGGGACTGGGTCTGCCCCTGCTGAAGGACGCCGCCCAGCGGGCCGGCGGCACATTTCAATTGAAATCTGAAGAAAACTGCGGAACTACGGTAAAGGCCACGTTTGGCCTGCGTCATTTGGACAGGCAGCCCCTGGGTGCTATTATTAACACAATCATTATTCTCATTATTTCTAATTCTGATATTGATTTTTTTTATAAACACAGGCATAATGACCGGCAGTTTGAGATGGATACGCGTAAAATCCGCAAAGAAATCGAGGATATACCGATTAACCATCCTGAAGTCATAAAATATATCCGGCGCGCAATGGAAGAAGGGTTGCAGGAGATAGAACCGGAAGCCTAGCGCGCCGCGAAGATTTGAGGAGGACGTACATGAAAGCTGAAGATACAGAGTTGTTGAAAGAGTTCACTCCGGAGCAGGTGGCAAAGTTGGACAGCATCATTGACAAGCACAAAGGAAAGGCGGGCGGCCTGATTCCCGTTCTCGAAGAGGCACAGGTTTGTCTGGAATACCTGCCGATGTCTGTGCAGAAAAGAATTGCCGCCGGGTTGAATCTGCCGCTGAGCCGCGTCTATGGCGTGGTCACCTTTTATTCGTTCTTCACCATGACCCCGCGCGGCAAGCACACGGTTCGCGTCTGTCTGGGCACCGCCTGCTACGTTCGCGGAGGCAAGGCGCTTGCGGAGGCGCTCCAGAAACAGTTCGGGATTAAAGAAGGGGAAACGACGGCAGACCGCCTGTTCACGCTGGAATCCGTCCGCTGTCTCGGCGCCTGCGGTCTGGGCCCGGTCGTTGTCGTAGATGAAGATGTTCACGGGCGCGTCAAGCCCGCCAAGATCAAAGAGGTCCTGAGTCAATACAATTAATTACCGATCAAAAGATAACGGAGGACACGCCCATGGCGAAAATAACCATCGATGATTTGAAAAAAATTAAGGAGAAAGTGCACAAGGAAATGTCTTTGCGCGACGGCGATCGCCGCGTCAAAGTCACTGTTCATATGGGAACCTGCGGCATCGCTTCCGGCGCGAAGGAAGTGATGGACACGCTGCTGGAAGAAATTGAAGCCGCCAAAGCGCAGGACGTGATTGTCACCACCTCCGGCTGCATGGGCCTGTGCAGCCGCGAACCGCTCGTAACCGTCGAAGTTCTGAATGCCGAGCCGATCAAATACGAATACGTCAATCCCAACAAAATGAGGCAGATTTTCAAGCGCCATATTCTGGCGGGAGAAATCCAAACGCCTTTTGTGCTGGCCAAAGGCTCTGAAGTTTTAAAATAAACAGTTCATCATGCTCGCGGCCGTCATGCGAACCGCGGTCTGATGATTAAGGAGGATATTGGATTCATGAAAGTATTTCGTTCACACATACTGATTTGCGGCGGAACGGGCTGCCAGGCTTCCGGCAGCCTCGGCGTCAAAAATGCCCTTTTGGAAGAACTGGTCAAAAGAAAACTGGCCGAAGAGATCAAAGTGGTCGAAACCGGCTGCAACGGATTCTGCGCGCTGGGCCCCATCATGGTGGTTTACCCGGAAGGCGTCATCTACATCAGCCTGAAGCCGGCCGACATCCCCGAACTGGTCGAAGAACACCTGATCAAAGGCCGCATTGTCGATAAGCTGCTTTACCGCGAACCGGGCACGGACAAAACCATTCCTACCATGCAGGACATCCCCTTCTTCGCCCACCAGGAACTGCGGGTGCTGAGAAACCGCGGATTGATCGATCCCGAAAAAATCGAAGAATACATTGCCCGCGACGGCTATGCCGGCATGGCCAAGGCGCTCACCGAAATGACGCCGGAACAGATCGTCCAGGAAATGCTGGATTCGGGGCTGCGGGGCCGCGGCGGCGCGGGCTTCCCCACCGGTCTGAAATGGAAGTTTGCCGCCGGCTCCAAAGGCGACGTCAAATACGTTTTATGCAACGCCGATGAAGGCGACCCGGGCGCGTTCATGGACCGCAGTGTTCTGGAAGCGGATCCGCACGCCGTTCTGGAAGGCATGGTCATCGCGGCCAAAGCGATCGGCTCTCATTCCGGCTACATTTACTGCCGCGCGGAATATCCGCTGGCCATCCACCGCCTGAACGTCGCCATTGCGCAGGCCAAAGAAGCCGGCCTGCTGGGCAAGGACATCCTCGGCACGGGCTTTGACTTCGATCTCGAAATTTACCAGGGCGCGGGCGCGTTTGTCTGCGGCGAGGAAACAGCCCTCATGACCTCCATTGAAGGAAAACGCGGCATGCCCCGACCCCGTCCGCCCTTCCCTGCCGTGGCAGGCCTGTGGCAGAAACCCAGTATTCTGAATAACGTTGAAACACTGGCCAATGTCGGACAGATCATCCTGCGCGGCGCCAAATGGCACGCGTCGATCGGCACCGAGAAAAGCAAGGGCACAAAAGTGTTCGCCCTCACCGGCGACGTCAACAACGTGGGCCTGGTGGAAGTCCCGATGGGCACCAAACTGGGCACGATCGTCTATGACATCGGCGGCGGCATTCCCAAAGGCAAGAAATTCAAGGCGGCGCAGCTGGGCGGCCCGTCCGGCGGCTGCATTCCGGTTCAGCATCTCAACGCCT
Source organism: Smithella sp. (assembly GCA_012797505.1). Lineage (GTDB taxonomy): Bacteria > Desulfobacterota > Syntrophia > Syntrophales > Smithellaceae > UBA8904. The sequence continues at coordinate 24,743 of JAAZOZ010000033.1, forward strand.
CCGTCGATTACGAAAAAGTCGCGGAGCTGGGCGCCATTATGGGGTCCGGCGGTCTGATCGTCATGAACGAAGACAAGTGCGCCGTCGATATGGCGCGGTTCTTCATGGACTTCTGTCAGGATGAATCCTGCGGAAAATGCACCCCCTGCCGCGAGGGCACCAAACGCATGCTGGAAATCCTGACCAACATCACACAGGGCAAAGGCAAACCCGGCGACATCGAACTGCTCGAGGAAATGGCCGGCGTCATTAAAAACGCGGCGCTGTGCGGCCTGGGACAGACGGCGCCCAACCCCGTTTTGAGCACCATCCGCTACTTCCGCAAGGAATACGAAGAGCATATTTTTCAGCATCGCTGCCAGGCCACCGTTTGCTCGGCCTTGTTCAAATCCCCCTGCCAGCACACCTGTCCGGTGGAAATGGACATCCCCTCCTATATTGCGCTGGTGCGCGAAGGCCGGTTTGAGGACGCCTACAAGATCCTGCTCCAGACCAATCCCTTCCCGTCGGTTTGCGGCCGCGTCTGTGACCACAAATGCCAGTCCAAGTGCCGCCGCGGCAATATGGATGAACCGCTGGCCATCAAGTTTCTGAAACGATTCATCACCGACAACGCGCCGCGTCCGAAAACCGACCCGGCGCCGGTCACCCGCAAGGAAAAGATCGCCGTCGTCGGCGCCGGGCCGGCCGGCCTGACCGCCGCCCGCGACCTCGCGCTGCGCGGCTACAAGGTAACCGTTTTCGAAGAGCTCCCGTATGCGGGCGGCATGCTGCGCTGGGGCATCCCGGCCTACCGGCTGCCGCGCAACATCCTGCAGGGAGAAATTGACGACATCACCGCGCTGGGCGTGGAGATTCGCCTGAACATCCGCGTGGGGAAAGACATCGCCTTTTCACAGTTGGAAAAGGATTTTGACTACTTCTATCTCGCCACCGGCGCGCACAAGAGCCAGAAAATGCGCGTGGAAGGCGAAGACCTGGCCAATGTTTTCGGCGGCGTGGAATTCCTGCGCGACTTCAACAACAACGAAGACAAATGGCTCAGGGGCGAAAAGACGCTGGGTAAGAAAGTGGCGGTCATCGGCGGCGGAAACTCGGCGATCGATGCGGCCCGTGTGGCGCTCCGCCTCGGTTCGGAAGTCACCATCCTGTACCGCCGGCTGAGGCAGGATATGCCCGCGGCGGAAGAAGAAATCAAGGCAGCGGAAGAAGAAGGAATCAAGATCGAATACCTGATCGCTCCGCTGAAAATCGACGGAACCAAAGGCAAAGTGAGCTCCATCACCTGCCAGCGGATGAAACTGGGCGACTTTGACAACAGCGGCCGCAAGAAACCCGCGGCGATCGAAGGCTCCGAATTTACGCTGGCCGTCGACGCGATCGTGGCCGCCATCGGCCAGGTTCCGGATATGAGCTTCATCGACAAGAAGGTCGGCGTTGAAATCAACAAGTGGGACTGCTACACGGTCGGCAAGGGCTTCAAGTCCCGCACGACGAACCCCCGCTACTTCGCGGGCGGCGACGCGGAAACCGGGCCCGACACGGTCATTGGCGCCATTGCCGCGGGTCATCAGGCGGCGGATGATATCGACGCGGCCATTCGCCAGGCGAATCATGAGCCGGCTTACGAAAAGCCCGCGCTCGAAAAAATTGACGTGCCGCTGGTGATCGACGACGAAACGACTGAAACGCCGCAGATGCCGATGCCCGAAATGCACCATGCCACGCGCAAGATGAGCTTCGCGGAAGTGGAACTGGGCTTCAGCAAGGAAGACGCCATGAAGGAAGCCTGCCGCTGCCTGCGCTGCGACGCGTCGGTTTAAGATTCTTCAATCAACCCCCCTCATCAACAAAGGGCGATTCCCGGTCTTTCAGGAATCGCCCTTTTTCTTTGCCCGGTCACGATGGGACGCCGAGGGATCAGAGAGAGCCCAGGGCAATGAGCTCCTTGATATTGATATGCCGGGACTCCTCCACGGACAAGCCCTCGCGGATCAGCTCCAGCACATGCGGCTTTTCCTCCGGGAACGCGTAGCCTTCATAGGACTGGGAGAAAAGCAGGCCTCCCTGCCGGTTGGTCCAGGCGTTCATGTTGTGGTCAAAGCAGACGCGCGACGTGACGTTCAGGTTTTCGATCATCACCTGCAATTCTTCCAGCCGCTCGTGGGGCGATGAAATATGCAGCCTTCCTTGTTCGTATTCCTCAAAAAGTCCCGTGCCCTGACGGGGTACCAGGGGACGCGACCGGATGTAGTGCGGATTGATCGCGCTGAGCACACGCGCCGTATTCTCCGCGTGCCGGCGCCAGCGCTCCCTGCCGCCCAGATCGGGCATCCAGTACTCGGAAAGCTGAAAACCGGCGGCCATCGCTTTTTTGCCGCCTTCAATCTGCTCCTCGCTGGCAACGCCTTTGCGGACGATTTTCAAAATTTCATCATCGCCCGTTTCCAGACCGACATGAATGCGGTCCAGACCCGCTTTACGAATCGCGACCAGTTCCTCCAGCTTCCTTTGCGCCAGCGTTTTTGAGCGGGTATAGGAAGTCACCCTGGTGAGGCTGACCAGCGTTTTTCGCAAATGTTGAAGCACTTCGACAAATTCGCCGGGCCTCATGATCATACTGTTGGCGTCCTGAAGAAAAGCCGTTTTGCCGCCGTAGTACAACCAGTTGAAAACGGATGAAAAACAGTAGTTTTCCCGCAGATAAGGGTCGACGCTCAGAATCGCCTGCAGTACCTCGCGGTTGATGCGTCCATCGTTCCCCGTCTTGATGGAAATTTCCCGGATTTCGTCCGAGATGGCTTTGACGGTGTCGATGTCCGCCTTGACGTCCGCTACCGGCCGGTAACCGAAGGGATGGCCTTTGTACATTTCGCAAAACGTGCATTTATTCCAGGGGCAATTTTCCGTAATTCTCAACAACAGCGAAGCACTGCCCCCTTCGCTGGGCGGCCGGTACACACCTACGGCAAACGTTAATTTACTTATGTTTTCAACGTTTTCCCGATAAGATTCGGGTTTCGTAAAAGACGCCATGCTTTTTCTCCTTCTCTATATCCTGGCGCTTAATATAACACTTCCGCACCTTTTGACAACCGTCTTTCTCTTTTCAGCCGTGCAAAAGACAGGAAAGGAAAGTTCCTCATCGTCCGTCTCCGCGTCGCCTGATCATGCGAATCGGAGCCTCTTTAAACCTGTGAAAAAAGTTAAGATGCCCCTTGTCAGGATCATGTTTTTTGTGCTATGGACGCAAGTCATTTTTTTTGATGATGCGAGAAAATATCCGATGATTCAAGTATTTTCAAAGCACCACGAAAAATATTTCAGGCCTTAGTAAAGGAAAGGGAGGATGTCTTGTATGGCTAGTGAGAATCTGGAAACAAAACGATGGGGGATCGCAGCAGCCGCAGTGGTCATTCAGCTCTGCCTGGGCACCGTGTACGCGTGGTCCGTTTTCAAAATACCTTTGATGAACATGCACGGCTGGGACGGAAAAACAGTGCAGTACACCTTTATGCTTCTGATGCTGATTATCGGTCTGTCGGCGGCTTTTGGCGGCACACTGGTGGATAAAAAAGGCCCCCGCTTCGTCGCGACGATCGGCGGCATTCTTTTCGGGATCGGCACGCTGGTTGCCGGTTACGCCGATCAGGTGGGAAGCATCGCTCTGCTTTATCTTGGCTTCGGCATGATCGCCGCGCTGGGCAATGGTTTCGGCTATGTGACCCCCATTGCCACCCTCATTCGCTGGTTTCCGGACAAACGGGGCCTGGTAACGGGTCTGGCCGTTATGGGCTTCGGCGCGGGCGCGTTTTTCATGGGGAAAATTGCGCCGGCCATGATCGCCGCCTTCAAGGAAGTTGACGCAGCCGGCAAAGTGATTTCTTCCGGCGTTGCCATGACCTGGTACATCTGGGGCGTTATTTTCCTGATTCTCGTCACCGGCGCCGCACAGTTATTCAAAGATCCGCCCAAGGGATGGCTTCCGGCCGGGTTCAAACCCGCAGCCACCTCCGTCAGCGCGGCGGATTCGTTCATGTTTGGCGAAGCAGTGAAAAGACCCCAGTGGTGGATGCTGTGGGCTATGCTGTGCCTCAACGTTTCCGCCGGTCTGGGCTTGATTTCCCAGCATTCTCCGCTGGCCCAGGATGTTTACAGAAAGACCATGGGGCTTCTCGGCGATCTGACGCCTGAACAGATCGCGGTGGTCGCCGCCGCAGGCGGCACGGTCGTTGCCGTTGCGGCTATCTTCAACGGATTGGGAAGACTTTTCTGGGCGAAAATTTCCGACAACATCGGACGCCGGATGGTTTTCATGATCATGTTCGCAACGCAGGCAGTGATTTATCTCCTGGTGGCCATGGGCTACATCTCCAACTACTATCTGTTCATCGTGGTGTCCTGCTATCTGCTGGCCTGCTACGGCGGCGGATTCGCCACGATGCCCGCCTTTGCGGCGGACGCCTTCGGCCCGGCCTATATCGGCAAGGTTTACGGGTTCATGCTGACCGCCTGGAGCGCGGCCGGCGTTATCGGCCCCTTCGTGTTCGAAGCGTTCAAGCCTCAGGCCCTGTACATTGCAGCCATCCTGCTGGTGGTCGGTTTCTTCATCGCCCTGGTGTACAAACCGCCAAAGGGTAAAAACGCCTGATCCTGAAATTTTCCTGACAAAAGCCCCCGATTAGTTTAATGCTATCGGGGGTTTTTTAATGGCCGCCCCGAATTTACCGACCGGCGGTCAAGATTTTCTTGACATCAAAGACCCCCTTCCCTATACTCCGCGTGACCATAAAGACTTTTGCTCTCAAAAGTCCAAATCATAATTCTACGGAGGTATCACCATGGCAAGATGGAAGTACAAAACAAGCATCATCGATCTGGACCGCCTGATCCCGCCCGAGGCCATTTCCTGCAACGATACGGGAACCTGCGTCGTTGACGGCATACCGGGCAGCCAGGACTATTTCAAGGGAATTCTCGACAAGGAAGGCGAAAGCGAGTGGGAATTGATTCAATGCCAGCCCCACGGCCAGAAGCTTCTGTGCATCTGGAAGAAAAAAGTCGCGGAAGCCTTCGCCAGTTAAGGAGCAAACTCCGAATCCTTCGCATCCACGCCGATTTTCCATTCAACCCGGCCTTTCAGGCCCGGCCCCAGCGCGCCGGTGCGTTGATTTCAGCCCAACATCATCATGCGAAGCAGCCGTGAAGGGGATGGCCCCTTCGCATGAAAATCAAGAATACAGGAGGTAATGTTTTATGGCTTTCAATCCCCCCGCAAAAATGGTCGCTCTCGTCGGAAACGCGGGAGTCGGCAAAGCTAAACTTTCCGTTTTTAATCTGCTGCTTCGAGGATTCATGGCGGGCGCCTACATCGCCATCGGGGCGGCGCTTTGCACCGTCTGTTCAACCGGAGCGGCGCCCATCTTCGGCCCCGGCGCGGCCAAACTCATCAGCGGCGCGGTTTTCCCCGTCGGCCTGATCGCCATTGTCCTGACCGGGATGGAACTCTTTACCGGCGACTGCATGATCGTCCCCATGGCCGCCATGATGAAAAAAGTCACCTGGGGCGACGTGATGAGAAACTGGGTCTGGGTTTACATCGGCAACTTTGTCGGCTCGCTGGCCTACGCCTACGTCATGGTCATCGGACCCTTTGTGACGGGACAGCCCGACGGCTCCATGGCCGTAAATGCCTTCGGGGAAAACGCCGTCGGAATCGCCGTGGCGAAAATTCTCGAATACAAAGCCGTGGGCGGCGCGGGCCTCTGGTCCTGCTTCATCAAGGCCATCGGCTGTAACTTCCTCGTCAACATCGCCATTCTGCTGGCCATTACGGCGGACGACATCATCGGAAAATTTTTCGGCATCTGGTTTCCGATCATGGCCTTTGTGGCTACCGGCTTCGAGCACTGCGTGGCCAATATGTATTTTCTGCCGGCCGGAAAATTTCTTTGCGACTGGTATCCGGCCGTCATCGCGAAGAAGGGCGGACTGCTGCTCGCCAATGGAGGCCTTTCGTGGGGCGATATCTGGTTCTGGAACCTGATCCCCGCAACGATCGGGAACATCTTCGGCGGTTTCCTCTTTATCGGGGTCGCGTATTTTCTGATGTTCAAAAACGACCTCCCCAAGGATTAGGATCAACGAATGTCCGTCCTGACCTGGATCGTATTTGTTATTTGTTCAGCGGCGGTTGCCTTGCATTACGCCTCAACGGGGAACGCGCAATTTTTGTGGTTTGCCATTCCCGGCCTGATTCTTCTTCTGGTCATCCCGATGACCCTGGCCTGGATGAGCCGCAGAAGCTTTGCGCAGGCGCACCAGCAGTCGGAAACGAAAGCCCGGGCCTGCAAAATAGGCAAACTGACGCCTTTGATGATCGGAGAGGTTGTTCGGATATCGGGTGAGGTCCAAAAGATCAGTTTCCAATGGCTCAACCGGCCTCACTTTCACATTCAAGACGCGACGGGACAGATACGGGTCATCATGTTCACCGCACCCGCCAACAAAGTGGTTGTCGGGGACAAGGTGGAGGCTGTCGGCGTGGTAATGAAAAACCCGCTGAAAAAAACACAGCTCGCCATATCCGCCATCAGCGTCAAACGAACTGAAAAATAAGGAGAAAAACATGGATTCAAGAGAAGGAAGAGTAATTTTGGCGGCCCTTTTATTCGGGGTAGCTCCCATTCTGGTTTCGGCGGCCGGCCCCTGCGCGGCGGCCATTGCTTTTACCGTCGGGCTGCTGATCGGAACCACCGCGGCCTTTGCATAACAGCGACTACGGCAAACCTGTTCGAAAAGACTCTCCCGGGACAATCTCGGGGGAGTCTTTTTGCATTGCATTCAATTTTAATGAGGTCGTAAAAAGTCGAAAAATGACAAATAGACGGCTTCGAAAAAAGCTCCGCAGGAAAGGCGCGCAAATCCTGAGGAATGATGCGTACTTCAGTGTACGTCGCAATAAGCCCGCCCCGGACCCGGGAGCGAAGGGGCCCCCGCACTAGTGAGTCGATGTGTGATGCCAAGCCTGCCCCGACCCCGGGGGCGAAGGGCGGGGAAGGATGCAGCGCAACGAAGCATCAGGACTTTTTGGAGGCCGTCAGACTTAAGACGCCCCGTGGTAAAAAGAGACGCCGAGAACCAGCGCACCCACAGCGAAGCGATACATCACAAACGGCAGGAAGGTTCTGGTCTGTACGTAGCGAAGCAGAAAGCCGATGGCGGCCAGGCCGGAGGCGCACGCCACAAGCATGCCGGTAAGGAACCCCGCGTCTATGACGGACGGATTGGCGGCAAGCTCCGGAACCTTCACCAGCGCCGCTCCCAGAATGATCGGGGCCGAAAGCAGGAAGGAAAAGCGCGCCGCGCCTTCGCGGGTCATCCCCAAAGCCAGCGCCGTCGTCATGGTCACGCCGGAGCGCGAAACGCCGGGAATGATGGCCAGCGCCTGCGACAAGCCGATCAGAAAGCTGGTTCGAAGCGAAATATTTTCCACATCGATTTGTTTCTTTCCCCTTCGATCCGCCGCGTAAAGAAGCGCGCCCAGAACCATCAGCATACCGGCAATTAAAACAGGCTGGCGGAAAATCGTTTCGGCGGCATCCTCGAGCATAAAGCCGATCAGCGCGCCTGGAATCGTCGCCAGCACCAGATACCAGAAAAGCTTCCCTTCCCTCTCTCTGGGCTTTGTAAACCCATGATGCAGCAGTTTGAGCCAGTCCTTCCGGAAATAGATGACCACGGCGATCAACGTGCCGAAATGCAGGGCAATGTCAAACGTAAGGCCAAAGTATGCCCAGTTCATCAACCAGGGCACCAGCACCAGGTGCGCGGAACTGGAAATGGGAAGAAATTCTCCCAGCCCCTGAACAAAACCCAAAACGACTGTTTGTACCATATCCATGACGGCCCCGTTCGATGTTCATATTTGCTGCGTTGCCTTAACTGATAAATTCGATTTTGTCCACCCCTACCGGGCAGGAAACAGCGGAAAGAAGTCCTCGCGTCCTTTTGTGATAAAACAGGATCCTGACGGGTCAAGCTTCCATCCTTTTGCTTTTTTTGATCCGGAAGGCTTCAAAGCGGGCGGACCGAGCCGCCTGATCATTTCTTTCAATCCGTTGAATATTTCATTGAAAGAAAAACGCCGGAAAGGTTGGCTTGCGCAGGGTGGACCTCACTGGTCTTTCGCGATATGCTCAATAATATCATTGTTTTATAAAATATCACCTCCTGGTCTGCATTTTTGGCACGGGTTTTTCATTAGGAATAAGGCGAAAGAAACAAAAAACCCTTGAAGGAGGAAACAGATCATGAAGAAGACCTTAGGAACAATCGTAGCGGCGGCGGCAGTGGTTCTTTTGACGGCAACGTTTGGATTTGCAGAGTATGCGGCGGCAGGGGCGGCCCAATTCCCGTATTTTCA